>NZ_SSDM01000142.1:0-3419 GCF_004794375.1 Microbacterium sp. K35
CCTCGTCGCACACGAGCACCACCCGCACGGCCCGGCGCCGCTCGACCGCGAGCGGCTGGAGGGTGCGCAGAGCCTCGAGCATCACCGCGATCCCGGCCTTCATGTCGTAGGCGCCCGGTCCGCGGACGACGTCGCCGTCCTCCACCCAGGGCACCTCGCCGTCGAGGGCGCCGACGGGCCACACGGTGTCGGTGTGCCCGATGAACAGGAGCGGATCGCCCGTGCCCGGCACGTCGATCACCAGGTCGGTCCCGGCGCTCGTGGGCTCGCGGCGGACGGTGCCGCCGATGGCCTCGAAGCGGGCGCTCAGGACGTCGGCGATGCGGGCGCTGGCGGCGGTGTCGCGGCTCGGCGACTCGATCGACACGAGCTCGCGCACGAGTGCGATGATGTCGTCAGAAGAGTGGTCCGCGCGCTGCGCCGCCGGAGAAGTGGTCACAGTTACGAACCGTATCTGCCTCTTGATCCCCGTGCAAGCCGCCGATAACATCGCTCAGAGCAGCAGGACTCTTCAATCTTAGGAAACGTATCGTGCCTCATTTCTCCGTGGCCGCTGACGCGGGCATCGGCTACGGCTGTCGGGAGCTGACCCAGTACACCGAGTTCCGAGAGGCCGCCGCGCTGTACGCCAGGGTGTTCGCCTACACCGAGAGCGAGTACGCGCTGAACGCCAACCTGCTCACCGCGCTCGCCCGCAACGGCGGTTCGGCGATCGGGGCCTTCGCCGACGACGGCGCGCTCATCGGATTCGCCTACGGCTTCGCCGGGTGCGACACCGACGGCACGCTGTTCCACTACTCGCAGGCGGCCGCCGTCGAGGCCGCCCAGCAGGGCCGCGGCGTCGGTCAGGCCCTCAAGCTCGCGCAGCGCGCGGTCGCCCTCCGGTGGGGGCAGCACACCATGCGCTGGACCTTCGACCCGCTGCTGTCGCGCAACGCGCACTTCAACCTCAGCTCGCTCGGCGCCGTCGGCATCGCGTTCGAGCGCGACTACTACGCGCGCCCCGACACCGACCGGCTCGTGGTCTCGTGGGACCTCACCGCCGCCACGCCGTCTCCGCGTGCCACGCCGCCGTCCGCCCCGGCGCTCGGGCCGGACGACTGGGGTCGCGCGGTCACCGCACCGGACGGCACCTGGATCGCAATCCCCGTGCACCCCGGCCGCCTGAGCCCGGCCGAGCGCGAGGCGCTGCGCCGCGACCTCGAGCGCAGCATGACCGGGGTGTTCCACCGCGGGGAGGTCCTGGTGGCGGCGACGCGCCTCGACGATCAGACGGCGGTCTACCGCGCGACACCAGGGGAGGGCCCGGCATGAGCGACCACCACCACGAGGACCGCGACCTCGTCTCACCGCGCGACCGCTTCGGCGAGCGCATCCGCACCAACCAGTCGGCCGAGAGCATCCAGGCGCGCATCATCGAGACCGAGCAGCGCACCCTCGCGCAGACGTTCGAGGAGCTCAGCCGCTCGGCGCAGGTGCCGCAGGCGGCCGCGCTCCTGCTCGGCGCCCGCCGTCGCTACGTCGCGGGCGAGGGCAAGGCCGCCGCGTACGCGCAGCTGCTCACCGCCGATCTCTCCGCCACGCTGTCCAACGTGTTCCTCGTGGACGGGCACGCACTGCAGCCGCTCACCGTGCTGACCGATGTGCGCGCCTCCGACGTGCTGATCGCGTTCTCCCTGCGGCGCTACCGCGAGGAGACCGTGCGGCTCGGACGGCTGTTCCACGAGGCGGGCGGACAGCTCGTCGTGATCACCGACAGCGAGGACGCGCCGCTGGCACCGATCGCCACGTCGCTCATCCGCGTGCGCACCGGGTCGGCGTCGTACGCCGACTCACCGACCCCGGTCGCGGCGGTCTGCCACCTGCTCAGCGCCCTGACCACGGCGAGCGCGAAGGGTGCGCGTCGCCGCCTGGCCGAGCGCGACCGGCTCGTGGCCCGCCTCGGCCTCTACGGCCCGGAGCAGCCGCGGCCGCGCAGCGAGGAGGGCGGCGCGTGAAGATCGACCGCATCCGCCTGTTCACGCTGCGCCAGCCGCTGCGGCACAGCTTCGAGACCAGCTCGCACCGCAAGTCCGGCATCGAGCACATCCTCGTCGAGGTCACCGACGCGGACGGGCGCACCGGCTGGGGGGAGATCGCGTCCCCGAGCGACCCCTACTTCGGCGCGGAGACCACGGTGACCGCGTGGGAGATCGCCACGCGGTACCTGGTCCCCGCCCTGCTCGGAGCGACCGGCGACGACCCGGCCGACCTGGAGTCGACGTGGTCGCGCGTGCGCGGACACGAGTTCGCCAAGGCGGGATTCTCCGGCGCGGTGTGGGACCTGTACGCCCGCACGCACGGCATCGCGCTCGCCGCGGCGCTCGGCGGCACCAGGGACGAGGTGGTCGCGGGGGTCTCGCTCGGCATCGAACCGTCGATCGACGAGCTCCTCGCGCAGGTCGAGCTGCAGCGCGCGGCCGGCTACCCGCGGGTCAAGCTCAAGATCGCGCCGGGGTGGGACGTGGAGCCCGTGCGGGCCGTGCGCGCCGCCCACCCCGACCTCGACCTCCACGTAGACGCCAACGGCGCCTACCCGGACGACGACGGGGCGGCCGCGGTGTTCGCGCGCCTCGACCGCGAGGGGCTCACCATGATCGAGCAGCCGTTCGGCCCCCGCGAACTGGTGGCCCACGCGGAACTGCAGGCGCGCCTCGACACGGACGTGTGCCTGGACGAGTCGGTCGTGGCGCTCGGCGACCTGCGCGCCATGATCCGTCTGGGCGCCGGGCGCATCCTCAACATCAAGGTCTCGCGGATGGGCGGGCTCGGGGTGGCACGCGCCGCGCACGACATCGCGCTCGACGCCGGCATCCCCGTGTGGTGCGGCGGCATGCACGAGTTCGGCGTCGGCAGGGCCGCGAACGTCGCGGTGTCGTCGTTGCCCGGCTTCCTGCTGCCCTCCGACGTGTCCGGATCGGACAAGTACTACGAGAGCGACATCATCGAGCCGCCCGTCACCGCTCAGGCGGGGCGTGTGCGGGTGCCGACCGGGCCCGGCCTCGGCCATGAGGTGCGGGTGGCGCGCATCGAGCGCGACGCCGCGCGGGTGTACGACTCCGCGGCGTCCGACGTGCGCGACACCGCCCTCACGCTCGGCTGACGGCCCCGGACCGCTGCGAGGAGTGGACCCATGCGCGCACTGCTGCTGTACCGGCTGGAGCTGTCCCCGGACACCGACCCCGCGGACGCCGTCGTCGAGGTGGACCCCGCGACCCCGATCATCCGCGCCACCGACCTGGGGGTGACCCGCGGGGACGGCGTGTTCGAGACCGCGGTCGTGCGCCACGGCGTGCCCCAGGCGCTGGAGGCGCACCTGCACCGGCTGGAACGGTCGGCTGCGCTGCTCGAGCTGCCGGCGCCGTCGCTCGACCGCTGGC
>NZ_SSDM01000143.1:0-1060 GCF_004794375.1 Microbacterium sp. K35
CCGCCACCTCGCGAGCTCCCGGTGCGAAGACCAGCACGTCGGCGGTCGGATCGTCGCGGGTCAGGTCGCACGCGGCGGAGACGGTGGTGCGGGCGACGTGATCCAGGAACCCCCACGTCACCCCGCGCTCGTCGAGCCGCGGGCCCGGGCTCGGCGCCCAGCGCTCGGTGAGCGGAAAGGCGGGCACCGCGTGCTCGACGACGGCAGCCGGACGCTCGTCTGTGCCGATGACGCCGGCGATGCGGGCGGCGTCGAGGGTCGCGGACATCGCGACGAGCGTCAGGTCGTCGCGCAGCTGCCGCACCTCCGACAGCAGCCCGATCAGCAGGTCGGTCTCGAGAGCTCGCTCGTGCACCTCGTCGATGATCACGGCGTCAACGCCGTCCAGGCCCGGGTCGTCGAGCAGCCGCCGCAGCAGCACCCCGGCCGTGACGAACTCGACCCGGGTCGACGGTCCGACGGAGCGCTCGCCGCGCACGGTGAATCCCACGCGCTCGCCCAGGGCCGAGCCGTCGAGCTGCGCGAGTCGTCGGGCCGCTGCTCGTGCCGCCACGCGGCGGGGTTGCGTCACGATCACGCGGCCGGGAACGCGAGAGGCGAGCAGGGGCGGGACGAGTGTGGTCTTGCCCGTGCCGGGCGGAGCGCTCACCACGACCGCCCTGTCGACGTCGAGAGCCGCAGCGACGTCGGGGAGGGCGGCCGCGAACGAGAGCCCAGCGCCGATCGCGGCGAGGTCGAAGGCGGCGGACGTCATCGCCCCAGTCTGCCGGTTCACGACGTGTCCCCTCCTGCGCCGCCGGCCTCCGATCCGGCCCTCAGCCCACCCGAGACTCAGGAATCGAGGAGTCGTGAACGTCGCCGGACGCAGACAGCGGATGCCGCGACCCGGTGGGCCGCGGCATCCGCTGTCTTGTCGCGCCTACTCCGCGGTGGCAATCGCGCTCACTCCGCGGTGGCTGTCGCGCTCACGCCACTGTCCTGTCGCGCTTACTCCGCGGCGGCTGCCGGGGGCGCGGGGGGCGGCGGTGTGGTCGGGGCGGGCGTACGCGGCGCCGACGCG
>NZ_SSDM01000144.1:0-16540 GCF_004794375.1 Microbacterium sp. K35
ACGGTGTCGACGAGGCGCCCGGGCAGCGCGGAGATCGGGGCCGTCGAAGTGCCGGCGTCGGACTCGAGCACCGCGCCGTCCGCCCCCGCGGTGGCCAGCACCGCGCGCACGCCGAGCCCCCGGAGACGGGAGCGCAGCACGTCGAGGTCGCCGTCGTAGAGCACCGCCGCGTCGTCGGCGCCGACCTTCACGACCTCGGCCTGCGCGGCCAGACGCTCGAAGCCGCGCACGAACTCGTCGCGGTCGCTCAGCATGCCCGTGCGCGGGTTCGGGTCGATCGCGAGGCGCGCACCGTCCAGGGCGGCCGCGAGCGCGTCGACCTCGGCGGGAGCGTCGAACGGGAAGCAGCTGACGACCGCGAGGTCGGCGTCCGCGATCGCGGCCACCGCCTCGTCCGAGTAGCGGATCGTGCGCTCCTTGGCGGCACGGTTGAAGACGTAGCTCGGCTCGCCGTTCGCGGCCCGGGTCACGACGGCGCGCGACGACCCGTGCGGCGCCGCGCTCGCGATCAGGCGCACGCCGTGGTCCGCCACATACTCGCGGATGTGCGCGCCTGCGACGTCTTCTCCCACCATCGCGATGAGCGTCGTGGGGATTGCGAGCCGCCGCAGACCCACCGCCACGTTCAGGGCGGCTCCGCCGACGAACTCGCGGACGCCGCTGTCATCCCGGATCTCGTCGATCAGGGCGTCTCCGATGACGACGGCCGAGCCGCCGGGGGAAGTCTCAGTGCTCACTCGCCGACCCTACCGCGCCCGCCCGCGCTCCGGAGCGCTGCCGAACTGCGTGCCCGAACGCGACGAGGGACGACGAAGGCCCCGGGCGATGCCCGGGGCCTTCGTTCACTCAGTCACACCTCAGTTGTAGGTACCGGGGGTGATGTCGTCCGTCGAGAACGCGTCGAAGTCGACGTAGCCGAAGTCGCCGTCCGCGTACGCGCCGTCGGATGCGAAGATCCGGTTCGGGTAGCGCTCGCTCTTGGCTTCCTCGGTGGCCTCGACCGTGACGTCGCGGTACTTCGAGAGACCGGTTCCGGCGGGGATGAGCTTACCGATGATGACGTTCTCCTTGAGACCGACCAGCGGGTCGCGCTTGCCCTCCATGGCGGCCTGCGTGAGCACGCGGGTCGTCTCCTGGAAGGACGCGGCGGACAGCCACGACTCGGTCGCGAGCGACGCCTTCGTGATACCCATCAGCTCCGGGCGACCCGACGCGGGGCGCTTGCCCTCGGCCACGGCCTCGCGGTTGATCTGCTGGTAGCGCTTCAGGTCGACCATCTCACCCGGCAGCAGGGTCGTGTCGGCGTGGTCGACGACGGTGACCTTGCGGAGCATCTGGCGGACGATGACCTCGATGTGCTTGTCGTGGATCGGCACACCCTGCGAGCGGTACACGCCCTGCACGCCGCCGACGAGGTACTTCTGCACCTCGCGGGCACCCATGACGCGCATGACCTCCTTGGGGTCGAGAGTGCCGACCTGCAGGGGCTGACCGACCGAGACGTGCTGGCCGTCCTCGACGAGGAGCGTCGCACGCTTCAGCACCGGGTAGACGACGGGCTCGTCGCCATTGTCGGGCGTCAGGATGACCTTCTTGGCCTTGTCGGTCTCGTCGATCGTGATGCGGCCGTCAGCCTCGGCGATCGGCGACGCACCCTTGGGGGTACGGGCCTCGAACAGCTCCTGCACACGGGGCAGACCCTGCGTGATGTCGTCGGCCGACGCGGAACCACCGGTGTGGAAGGTACGCATCGTCAGCTGGGTACCGGGCTCACCGATCGACTGGGCCGCGATGATGCCGACGGCCTCGCCGATGTCGACCGTCTTGCCGGTCGCGAGCGAACGGCCGTAGCACTGCGCGCACACGCCGACGGCGGAGTCGCAGGTCAGGACCGAGCGGACCTTGATGGTCTCGACACCCGCAGCGACCAGCTTGTCGATGAGCACGTCGCCCACGTCGTCGCCGGCCGAGGCGAGGACCTCGCCCGCCGCGTTCACGACGTCGGAGGCCAGCGTCCGGGCGAACACCGAGTTCTCGACGTTCGCGTCGCGCACCAGCTCACCCTGCGAGTTCGGCGCGGCGATCGGGAGCTCGAGGCCCTTCGACGTGCCACAGTCCTCTTCGCGGATGATGACGTCCTGCGAGACGTCCACCAGACGACGGGTCAGGTAACCCGAGTCGGCGGTACGCAGAGCGGTGTCGGCCAGACCCTTACGGGTACCGTGCGTCGCGATGAAGTACTCCGCCACCGACAGACCCTCGCGGTACGAGGAGATGATCGGACGCGGGATGATCTCACCCTTGGGGTTGTTCACCAGACCACGCATACCGGCGATGTTCCGGATCTGCAGCCAGTTACCACGGGCGCCCGAGGACACCATGCGGTTGATGGTGTTGTCCTCCGGGAAGTGCGCCTTCATCGCGGCCTGCACCTCGTCGGTCGCCTCGGTCCAGATCTTGATGAGCTCCTGACGACGCTCGGCGTCGGTCGTGAGGCCCTTCTCGTACTGGGACTGGACCTTCGCGGCCTGCTTCTCGTAGCCCGCGACGATCTCCGCCTTGTTCGGCGGGGTCAGGATGTCGCTCAGCGCGACGGTGACACCCGAACGGGTCGCCCAGTAGAAACCGGCATCCTTGATGCGGTCCAGCGTGGCGGCCGTCTCGACCTTGGGGTACTCCTCGGCCAGCTTGTTGACGATCTGCGACAGCTTGCCCTTGTCGGCCTGCTCGCGGACGAAGGGGTAGCCCTTCGGCAGCGCGTCGTTGAAGATCGCCTGACCGAGCGACGCGTCGACCAGACCGTGCTTCTCGTAGCCCTCGGGAGCCTCGCCCTCCAGGAAGGCCAGACCCGGGATGCGGATGCGGACCTTCGCCTGCAGGTCGAGCGTGCCCTCGTCGTACGCGAGCTGCGCCTCACCGACGGAGCCGAACGCACGGCCCTCGCCCTTGGCGCCGGCCTTGACCGTGGTCAGGTGGTGCAGACCGATGATCATGTCCTGCGAGGGCAGGGTCACCGGACGGCCGTCCGACGGCTTGAGGATGTTGTTCGACGCGAGCATCAGCACGCGGGCCTCGGCCTGAGCCTCGACCGACAGCGGCAGGTGCACGGCCATCTGGTCACCGTCGAAGTCGGCGTTGAACGCCGCGCAGACGAGCGGGTGCAGCTGGATGGCCTTGCCCTCCACGAGCTGCGGCTCGAACGCCTGGATGCCCAGACGGTGCAGGGTGGGTGCACGGTTGAGCAGCACCGGACGCTCGCGGATGATCTCCTCGAGCACGTCCCAGACCTCGGGACGCGTGCGCTCGACGGCACGCTTCGCGGCCTTGATGTTCTGCGAGTGACCCAGGTCGATCAGGCGCTTGATGACGAACGGCTTGAACAGCTCGAGCGCCATCTGCTTGGGCAGACCGCACTGGTGCAGCTTGAGCTGCGGGCCGACCACGATGACCGAACGGCCCGAGTAGTCGACACGCTTGCCGAGCAGGTTCTGACGGAAACGACCCTGCTTTCCCTTGAGCATGTCGCTCAGGGACTTCAGTGCACGGTTGCCGGTACCGGTGACGGGGCGACCACGGCGGCCGTTGTCGAACAGCGCGTCGACGGCCTCCTGCAGCATCCGCTTCTCGTTGTTGACGATGATCTCGGGGGCGCCGAGGTCGATCAGGCGACGGAGACGGTTGTTGCGGTTGATCACGCGGCGGTACAGGTCGTTCAGGTCGGAGGTCGCGAAGCGGCCACCGTCGAGCTGCACCATCGGACGCAGCTCCGGCGGGATCACCGGGACGACGTCGAGCACCATCGCGGCCGGGCTCATGCCGGTCTCGAGGAACGAGTTGACGACCTTGAGGCGCTTGATCGCACGGATCTTGCGCTGGCCCTTGCCCTCCGAGATCTGCAGGTGCAGGCTCTCGGCCTCGGCGGTCAGGTCGAACGCGGCCAGGCGACGCTGGATCGCCTCGGCACCCATGTAGGCCTCGAAGTACTGGCCGAAGCGGTCCTGCAGCTCGTGGAAGACGTCGTCCTCCGGGCGCAGGGCACCGACCTCGAGCGTGCGGAAGTCCTCCCACACGCGCTCCAGCTTCAGGATCGCCTCGTCGGCACCCTTGCGGATGAGCGACATCTCCTTCTCGGCGGCGTCCTTGACCTTCTTCTTGGCGTCGGCCTTGGCACCATCGGCCTCGAGAGCCGCGAGCTCCTCCTCCAGCTTGGCCAGGCGCTCCGCGATCTTGGCGTCGCGGCGGTCGCCGAGCGTCTTCAGCTCGAGGCGGATGTTGTTCTCCTGCGTGCCCAGGTCGCGGTGACGAGCATCCTCGTCGACCGAGATGACCATGTAGGCGGCGAAGTAGATGACCTTCTCGAGGTCCTTCGGCGCCATGTCGAGCAGGTAGCCGAGGCGCGAGGGCACGCCCTTGAAGTACCAGATGTGGGTGACGGGAGCGGCGAGCTCGATGTGACCCATGCGCTCACGGCGGACGGAGCTCTTGGTGACCTCCACGCCACAGCGCTCACAGACGATGCCCTTGAAGCGGACGCGCTTGTACTTGCCGCAGGCGCACTCCCAGTCACGGGACGGGCCGAAGATCTGCTCTCCGAAGAGACCGTCCTTCTCCGGCTTGAGGGTGCGGTAGTTGATGGTTTCGGGCTTCTTGACCTCGCCGTAGGACCACGCGCGGATGTGGTCTGCGGTCGCCAGGCCGATGCGAAGCTCATCGAAGGTTGTGGACTCGAGCACTAGTTCTCCTGTGTCGGAAATTCTGTTTGAGAAGTCTGCTTCGGTGAGCCGGGGACACGGCGGTCCCCGGCTCCCGAAGGATTAGATCTCGTCGATCGAGGCGGCCTCGAAGCGGCTGGAGATGTTGATACCGAGTTCCTCTGCGGCGCGGAACGCCTCGTCGTCGGTGTCGCGGAGGTTGACCAGCGTGCCGTCGGCCGAGAGGACCTCGACGTTCAGGCAGAGCGACTGCATCTCCTTCATGAGCACCTTGAACGACTCCGGGATGCCGGGCTCCTGGATGTTCTCGCCCTTGACGATCGCCTCGTACACCTTGACGCGGCCGAGGATGTCGTCGGACTTGATCGTGAGGAGCTCCTGGAGGGCGTACGCGGCGCCGTAGGCCTCGAGGGCCCACACCTCCATCTCACCGAAGCGCTGTCCACCGAACTGCGCCTTACCACCGAGCGGCTGCTGGGTGATCATCGAGTACGGACCGGTGGAGCGGGCGTGGATCTTGTCGTCCACCAGGTGGTGGAGCTTCAGGATGTACATGTAGCCCACGGAGATCGGCGCCGGGAACGGCTCGCCGGAGCGGCCGTCGAACAGCTGCGTCTTGCCGCTCGAGTCGATCAGGCGCAGGCCGTCACGCGTCGGGAGCGTCGAGTCGAGCAGACCGGCGATCTCCTCCTCGCTGGCGCCGTCGAATACCGGGGTCGCGACCTTGGTGCCGGGGGCGGCCTCGAAGGCCTGCTCCGGCAGCTTGGCGGCCCACTCCGGAGTGCCCTCGACCTTCCAGCCCTGCTTCGCGATCCACCCGAGGTGGGTCTCGAGCACCTGGCCGAAGTTCATTCGCCCCGGGATGCCCAGCGGGTTGAGGACGATGTCGACCGGCGTGCCGTCCGAGAGGAACGGCATGTCCTCGACGGGCAGGATCTTCGCGATGACACCCTTGTTGCCGTGACGGCCGGCGAGCTTGTCACCCTCGGTGATCTTGCGCTTCTGGGCGATGTAGACCACGACGCGGCGGTTCACGCCGGAGCCGAGCTCGTCGTCGCCGTCCTCGGCGTTGAACTCCTTGACGGCGATGATCGTGCCCTGCTCACCGTGCGGCACCTTCAGCGACGTGTCGCGGACCTCGCGGCTCTTCTCGTTGAAGATCGCGCGGAGCAGGCGCTCCTCGGCCGACAGCTCGGTCTCACCCTTCGGCGTGACCTTGCCGACGAGGATGTCGCCGGGGCGGACCTCGGCACCGATGCGGATGATGCCGCGCTCGTCGAGATCCTTCAGCAGCTCGGGGCTGACGTTGGGGAGGTCACGGGTGATCTCCTCCTTGCCGAGCTTGGTGTCGCGGGCGTCGACCTCGTACTCCTCGATGTGGATCGACGAGAGGGTGTCGTCCTTCACCAGGTCCTGGCTCAGGATGATGGCGTCCTCGAAGTTGTAGCCCTCCCACGTCATGAACGCGACGAGGAGGTTCTTGCCGAGGGCCAGCTCGCCGTTCTCGGTGGCGGGGCCGTCGGCGATGACCTCGCCGACCTCGACGCGCTCACCGGCCGACACGACGACCTTCTGGTTGTAGGAGGTGCCCTGGTTCGAGCGGTCGAACTTGCGCAGGTGGTACTCCTGCGTGCCGCCCTCGTCGAGCATGACCACGACGCGGTCGGCGGAGACCTCGGAGACGACACCGGCCTTCTCGGCGGTGATCACGTCGCCCGCGTCGATGGCGGTGTAACCCTCCATACCGGTGCCGACGAGCGGCGAGTCGCTGCGCAGCAGCGGCACGGCCTGGCGCTGCATGTTGGCGCCCATGAGCGCGCGCTGCGCGTCGTCGTGCTCGAGGAAGGGCACGAGCGAGGTCGCGACCGACACCATCTGGCGCGGCGAGACGTCGATGTAGCCGATCTCCTCCGGCAGGAACAGGTCGACCTCACCGCTACCGCCCTTGGGGCGCGCGAGCACGTGGCTCTCGCGGAAGCGACCCTTCGCATCGAGCGGCGCGTTGGCCTGCGCGATGTTGAAGTCGACCTCCTCGGACGCCGTGAGGTAGTCGATCTGCTCGGTCACGACACCGTCGACGACCTTGCGGTACGGGGTCTCGATGAAGCCGAACGAGTTGATGCGCGCGAAGGTCGCGAGCGCACCGATCAGGCCGATGTTCGGGCCTTCCGGGGTCTCGATCGGGCACATGCGGCCGTAGTGCGAGGGGTGGACGTCACGGACCTCGACGCCGGCGCGGTCGCGGCTCAGACCACCGGGGCCGAGGGCCGAGAGGCGGCGCTTGTTGGTCAGACCCGCGAGCGGGTTGTTCTGGTCCATGAACTGCGACAGCTGCGAGGTTCCGAAGAACTCCTTGATCGCGGCGACGACGGGGCGCACGTTGATCAGCGTCTGCGGCGTGATGGCCTCGATGTCCTGCGTGGTCATGCGCTCGCGGACGACGCGCTCCATGCGGGACAGACCCGTGCGGACCTGGTTCTGGATCAGCTCGCCGACCGCGCGGATGCGACGGTTGCCGAAGTTGTCGATGTCGTCGGTCGCGAGACGGATCTCGGTCTTCTTGCCGCCGCGGATGCCCTCGAAGGTCTCCTCGGTGCCGGCGTGCAGACGCACCAGGTACTTGATGGTCGCGACGATGTCCTGCACCGTCAGCACCGACTCCGTCAGCGGGGTGTCGAGACCCAGCTTGTGGTTGATCTTGTACCGGCCGACCTTGGCGAGGTCGTAGCGCTTCGGGTTGAAGTAGAAGTTGTCGAGCAGCGCGCGGGCGGCCTCGGCGGCCACCTGCTCGCCCGGACGCAGCTTGCGGTAGATGTCGCGCAGCGCGTCTTCCTTGGTGACGATCGTGTCCTTCGCGAGCGTCTCCTCGATGGAGGTGTAGCCGGCGAACTCGGCCAGGATCTCCTCGCTGGTCATGCCCAGCGCCTTGAGGAAGACCGTGACGGACTGCTTGCGCTTGCGGTCGACGCGCACGCCCACCTGGTCGCGCTTGTCGATCTCGAACTCGAGCCAGGCACCGCGGCTCGGGATGACGCGCGCCGAGACGATGTCCTTGTCGGAGGTCTTGTCGGGCGTCTTGTCGAAGTAGACACCGGGCGAGCGGACGAGCTGCGACACGACGACGCGCTCGGAGCCGTTGATGATGAACGTGCCCTTGTCGGTCTGCAGGGGGAAGTCGCCCATGAAGACCGTCTGCGTCTTGATCTCACCCGTGAGGTGGTTCATGAACTCGGCCTCGACGTACAGCGGCGCGGCGTAGGTCTTGCCACGCTCCTTGCACTCCTCGATCGAGTACTTCTCCGGCTCGAGGTACGGGTTCGTGAACGACAGCTGCATCGTCTCGCCGAGGTCCTCGATCGGGGAGATCTCCTCGAAGATCTCGCCCAGACCGCTGTTCTCGTTCACGTCGGTGCGACCGGCGGCCTTCGCCTCGGCCACGCGCGCCTTCCAGGCGTCGTTGCCGACGAGCCAACCGAAGGACTCGGTCTGCAGAGCGAGAAGGTCGGGGACCGTCAGCGTGTCGGAGATCTTGGCGAACGAAAGACGGGAAGCTCCGCGTCCGTTCTTGGTGGTGGTGGATGTGGATGCGTTGGGAGCAGCAGCCAAGGGAATAACCTCCGTGAGCCCCGCAGGGCTTCTCGATTCCTTTGTCGTCAGGTGGAGTTCGCGCTCGAGAGCTCAACGGATGCCGACCACCATATGAGGGCAGGGAGGAGCGAGCGCAACTACCAACTATACCCACGATTCCGCGACATGGCAAGCACAGTCCTTGACCAATCTCAGAACCTGCGGTATTGGCGCTCGCTCCCCCGTCTCAGGACGCGATGCCGAGCTCGTTGCCCGGGATCGAGGCGAGCAGGCGCCGCGTGTAGGGGTCGCGCGGATTCGTGAAGATCTCCTCCGACGTCGCCGCCTCGACCAGCTTCCCGTCCTTCATCACGCACACGTAGTCGCTGATGAGCCGCACCACCGCGAGGTCGTGCGAGATGAACAGGTAGCTCAGGCCGTACTCCCGCTGCAGGTCGCCGAGCAGCCGCAGGATCTGGTCCTGCACCAGCACGTCGAGCGCCGACACCGGCTCGTCGCACACGATGAGGTCGGGCGAGAGCGCGAGCGCCCGGGCGATCGCGACGCGCTGCCGCTGGCCGCCCGACAGCTCCGACGGGTAGCGGCGCAGCATCGACTGCGGCAGCGCCACGTCGTCGAGCAGCTGCCGCACGCGCTTGCGACGGTCGGCGCCACTCCCCCGCCGATAGAACTCCAGGGGCTCGGCGATCAAACGCTCGATCGTGAACATCGGGTTCAGGCTCGAGTACGGGTCCTGGAAGATCGGCTGCACGCGCTGCCGGAACTCCTTCGTCTCCGCCCTGCTGAGCGTCGAGACGTCCTTGCCCTCGTAGCGAATGAGTCCGCTGGTGGGCTCGATCAGCTTGAGCAGCATGCGGGCGGTCGTCGTCTTGCCCGAGCCGGACTCTCCGACGATTGCGACCGTCTCGCCGCGCGGGATCGCCAGCGACACGTCATCGACGGCCACGAAGTCCTCGTGCTTGCCCCGCACCGGATACACCTTCGTGAGGTTCTCGATCTCGACGATGTGGTCGCGCGGCTTCTCCTCCGCTGCGGGCAGCTCCGCGGCGGACGTGTCGCGCACGAACGCCTCCGGCCGCAGCCGGGCGACCGCGACCGAGGGCGCCGCCTTCACGAGCGACTGCGTGTACGGGTGCTGCGGGTCCTCCAGGATCTGCCGCGCGGGCCCCTGCTCGACCACCTTGCCGCGGTGCATCACCACGACCCGCTCCGCCCGCTCGGCCGCGAGACCGAGGTCGTGCGTGATGAGCAGCACCGCCGTGCCGAGCTCGCGCGTCATCTCGCCGATCTGGTCGAGGATGGTCTGCTGCACCGTGACGTCGAGCGCGCTGGTGGGCTCGTCGGCGATCAGCAGCCGCGGCTTGCACGCCAGCCCGATCGCGATCAGCGCGCGCTGGCGCATACCGCCGGAGAACTCGTGCGGATACTGCTTCGCGCGGCGCTCCGGGTCGGGCAGGCCCGCGGCCGTGAGCGCCTCGACGACCTTCCCCTGCACGTTCTGCCGCGTGGCCAGGCCGTGCGCGAGCAGCGTCTCGGCGACCTGCGTGCCGATCTTGGCGACCGGGTTGAGGTTCGACATGGGGTCCTGCGGGACCAGGCCGATGTCGCGCCCCCGGATCGTGCGCAGCTCGTTCTCCGAGGCGTGCGCGATCTCGCGGCCGTCCAGGCGGATACTGCCCGCCGCGACCTTCCCGCCCCCGGCGAGCAGCCCGATGATGGCCATCGCGGTGGTGGACTTGCCCGACCCGGACTCGCCCACGATCGCGACCGTCTCGCCCGGTCGGATCTCCAGGTCGACGCCCTCGACCGCGTGCACGACGCCGTCCATGGTGGCGAAGTCGACCGCCAGTCCCTCGACCGACAGCAGCGGCTCGTCCGACATGCGGTCCTCCCTCGCGGCGCGCGCGGCGCCCTCGTCTCGCGTGTTCATCGTGCCCTCGTCCTCGGGTCCATGGCCTCGCGCAGCGCCTCACCCAGCAGGGTGAAGCCGAGCGCGGTGACCGCGATGCAGATGCCGGGCAGGAACGCCAGCCACGGCGCGATCGCCAGCTCCGCCTGGGCGTAGGTGAGCATGCGCCCCCACTCGGCGGTCTCGGGGCGGCCGCCGCCGAGCCCGAGGAACGACAGCGCCGCCGCGTCGATCACCGCGGTCGCCAGCGTCAGCGTGCCCTGCACGATCACGGGGCCGATCGCATTGGGGAGCACGTGCGACATCGTGATCCGGCCGCGGCCGAGGCCCAGCGTCTGCGCCGAGAGCACGTAGTCGCTGGAGCGCTGCTGCAGCATCGACGCCCGCAGCAGCCGCGCGAAGATCGGCACCTGCGAGGCACCGATCGCGATCATGACCGCGAACGGCGTCTGGCCGAGGATCGCCGCGATCGACACCGCCAGCAGCAGGTTCGGCACGGACAGGATGATGTCGACCACGCGCATGATGACCGTGTCGACCCAGCCGCCGAACGTGCCGGCGATGAGCCCGAGCAGCATGCCGCCGACGAGCCCCATCGCGGTCGAGACGACACCGATGAGCAGCGACGCCTGCGCGCCCCAGATCAGCTTCGAGAGCACGTCGCCGCCGAAGCGGTCGAGCCCGAGCGGGAACTCCGGCAGCTCGCCCGGTCCGGGGATGTGCGTCGGGGTGATGAACTTCGCGCCGGGGAGCGCGGTCTCCGGATACGGGGCGATCACCGGTGCCAGCAGGGCGATCGCCAGGAAGACGAGCACGATGACCGCGCCGATCCATGCGGTCGGGTTGCGGCGGAGTCGACGGAACACGTCGCTCCAGAAGCCGCCGCCGTTCTTCAGATCGGCCTGGGCGATCGCGACGGTGTCGATGCTTCCCCCGCTCTCGGCGGAGGGTCCCTGTGCGGGTGGGAGGGCGATGCTCATGCGACCGCCTCCTTTCGGACGATGAGGAGGGACATCACTGCACCCTCACTCTCGGGTCGATGAAGCTGTAGGAGACGTCCACCGCCAGGTTGATCAGCGCGTACGCGATCGCGATGAAGATGATGAAGCCCTGGAGCACCGGGAAGTCCCGCGTGAAGATGGCCCGCGCCAGGAACGAGCCGATGCCGGGGAACGCGAACACCGTCTCGGTGAGCACCGCCCCCGAGATCAGCAGTCCCGTCTGCAGACCGATCGTGGTGATCACCGGCAGCATGGCGTTGCGCAGGATGAAGCGGCTGCGCAGTGTCGACGAGCCGACGCCCTTCGCGCGCCCGGTGCGGACGTAGTCGGCGTTCTGCACCTCGAGCACGCTCGCCCTTGTGATGCGCACGATGATCGCCAGCGGGATCGTGCCGAGCGCGAGCGCCGGGAGGATGAGGTGCAGGATGGCGTCCCACGCCGCGTCGAACTCGCCGGTGATGATGCCGTCCCACACGTAGAACCCGGTGGGATGCGTCGCGTCTATCCGCGGGTTCTGCCGCCCGTCGGACGGCAGCCAGCCCAGCTGCACCGCGAAGACGTACTTGAGGATGAACGCCAGGAAGAACACCGGGATGGTGATGCCGATCAGGCTCAGCACGACCGAGGCGTGATCGGTGAACTTGCCGTGTCGCCGCGCGGCCCAGTAGCCGAGCGGGATGCCAACGCCCACCGCGAAGATGAGCGCCATGACGCTCAGCTCGATCGTGGCGGGGAACCGGCGGAAGAACTCCTCCACCACCGGACGGTTGGTCTGGATCGAGGTGCCGAAGTCGCCCTGCAGCAGGCGCGTGATCCAGATGAAGTACTGCTCGATGAGCGGCTTGTTGAAGCCGTAGAGCTCGTTGACCCTGGCGATCGCCTCGGGTGTGGCCTTCTCGCCGAGGAGGGCGACCGCGGGGCCGCCGGGAAGGGCCCTGACCCAGGCGAACAGCAGGATGCTGAGCCCGAACAGGGTGGGGATGAGGAACAGCAGTCGCCTGCCGATGGTGCGCAGCACGAAGATCTCCGTCGATCAGGCCCGTCGTCTCGCTCCGCTCGTTCAGGGACCGAACCGGGGTGGTTTCCCGATCCGGTCCCTGAGCGAGGAGCGGAGCGACGAGACGAAGGGGTCTCGGTCGGTCAGGCCGTTACTTGGTGAGGACGATGTCCGTGAAGACCTCGTCGTTCACCGGGCTGGCAGGGTAGCTCTTCACGCGCGGGTCGAACGCGAGCGTCGGAGCCGGGTGCGCGAGCGGGACGCCGGGGATGAACTCCGCCACCATCTCGTTGATGTCCTCGTACAGCGCGGTCTGCTCCTCCAGGTTGGACACGCCGCGAGCCTCGGTCAGCTTCTGGAACAGCTCCGGGTTGTCGAAGCCCCACTCCGAGCTCTGCTGGCCGAAGAACACGCCGACGAAGTTGTCGGTGTCGTTGTAGTCGCCCGTCCAGCCCAGCAGGTGGATGCCGTGGTCGGAGGTGCCGGTCGTGCGGTCGAGGTACTCGACCCACTCCTCCGACACCGGGGTGGTCTCCACGCCGACCTCGGACAGCTGCGACGACAGCACCGTGAAGATCTGCTCGGGGTCCGGCATGTAGGGACGCGACACGTTGACCGGGTAGTTGAAGGTGAGCTTCAGCGGGTTCGACTCGTCGTAGCCGGCCTCCGCGAGCAGGGCCTTGGCCTTCTCGGGGTCGTAGTCGTAGGTCGTGACGTCGGGGTTGTAGCCGTTGACGACCTCGGGCACGAACTGCGTGGCCTTCTGCGTGCCCTCGGGCAGCACCTGGCTGATCAGCGCGTCCTTGTCGACCGCGTACGAGAGGGCCTCGCGCACCTTCGGGTCCTGCAGCTCGGGCACGGCCTGGTTGAACGCCAGGTACAGGATCGTGAACGGCGGGCGCGACACCATCGTGAAGCCGTCGTCCTCGAGCGCCTTGGTGTCGGCGGGACCGACGAGGTCGTAGCCGTCGATCGAGCCGGACTCGAGCGCCTGGCGGCGGGCCGTCGGATCGTCGATCGTGCGGAAGATGATCTCGTCGACCTGACCCGCGTCGCCCCAGTAGTCGTCGTAGGCCTTGAGCGTGACCTGCTCGCCCGGCGCCCACTCCTCGAACTGGTAGGGGCCCGTGCCGACCGGGTGGCCCATCGCGTACTCGGACAGCTGCGGCGCCTCGGCCGACCCGCCGACCTCATCGGCGCCGAACTCCTGCATCGCGGACGGGCTCTGCATGCCGAACGCGGGCAGCGACAGCGAGGCGATGAACCCGGCGAACGGCTTGTTCAGCTCGATCGTGACGGAGTTCTCGCCGTCGGGCGTGCACGACTTGTAGACGGCGTCGGCGGGGTTCGACGCGTAGCCCTTGAAGAGCTTGTTGTAGTAGTAGCCGAACGCCTCGGAGGCGGCCAGACCGGTCCAGTTGTACCAGCGGTCGAAGTTGTAGCAGACCGCCTCGGCGTTGAACGGGGTGCCGTCCTGGAAGGTCACCCCCTCCTTCAGCTGGAAGGTGTGCGACATGCCGTCCTCGGACGACTCCCACGACTCCGCCAGCAGCGGCGCGGGGTCGGCGGTGCCCGGCTCGGTGCCCACCAGACCCTCGAAGATCTGGCGGGAGACGCGGAACGTCTCGCCGTCCTGCGCGAACGCGGGGTCGAGGCTCGCCGGATCGGACGACGCGGCGAAGACGAACGTGCCGTCGACGTCGCCCGAGCCCTCCGAACCGTTGTCGCCGCGCTCGCTGGCGACGCATCCGGCGAGAGCGAGAGCCGCGATGGCCGCTCCGGTGACGGCGACGATCCCTCGCCGACGCATGGCTGACTGGTGCATTGTGTGACCTTCCCTGTCGGGCGCTTCGATGCGCGTACCCGGGGCGTCGTCGCCCCGGAGACGGTGATTCCTCGAAGGTACCCAGCCGGATCGCGGATGCCAAATAGCCGGAGGTTGCGATCCGGTATCGACACGCGCGGGACTGCGGATCGGGTACCGTCGAGAACGTGCCAGAGTCCACCCCCCTCGCCGTCTGCTTCGGCGAGGGCATGGTCGCCCTCGTCCCGGCCACCGCCGGTGCCCTGGAGATCTGCCGCACGTTCGACCGGTCGCTCGCGGGCGCGGAGTGGAACACCGCGATCGCGCTCGCCTCGGCGGGAGTCGACACGGCCGTGGTCTCGCGCGTCGGCGACGACGGGTTCGGCCGGTTCCTGACGGGCGAGCTCCGCGCCCACGGCGTGGACGACAGCGCGATCGAGGTCGATGCGGACGCGCCGACCGGGCTGTACGTCAAGGAGCTGTCGCCCCGGCCGGACGGCACGGTCGAGGGCACGATGCACTACTACCGGGCAGGGTCGGCCGCCGCCGCACTGTCTCCGCGCACCCTCGAGACGCCCGCGGCCGCTGCCCTCCTCGCCCGCGCCGCGCTCGTGCACACCTCGGGCATCACGCCAGCCCTGTCGGACTCGGCCGCCGCCGCGCAGGATGCGCTGTTCCGCGACCACCGTCCCGCTCACGCGCTGCTGAGCTTCGACCTCAACTGGCGCCCGGCGCTCTGGCGCGGGAGGGAAGACCACGCGAAGCGCCTGCTGGGCGGACTCGCCCGCGACGCCGACGTGCTGTTCTGCACCAGGCCGGACGCCG
The DNA here is from genome assembly GCF_004794375.1 of Microbacterium sp. K35. Taxonomy (NCBI): domain Bacteria; kingdom Bacillati; phylum Actinomycetota; class Actinomycetes; order Micrococcales; family Microbacteriaceae; genus Microbacterium; species Microbacterium sp. K35. The sequence continues at coordinate 14,837 of NZ_SSDM01000144.1, forward strand.
CGGCGGTGTTCGGCACGAGCGACCCCGACGCCCTCCGCGCGCTGTTCCCCGAGCCGCGGTTCGTCGTGGTGACCGACCCGGCCGGCGCCGTGGCGTTCGACCGCGGGGATCGCGCGCAGAGCGACGCCCTCGACGCGCCCGTCGTGGAGACGATCGGCGCGGGAGACGCGTTCGCCGGCGGCTTCCTCGCCGGGGTGCTCGCCGGGCTCTCGCTCAGCGGCAGCCTGGCCCGTGCGCACCGTATCGCCACGCGCGCGATCGCCAGCACCCGCGACCACGTGGACTGACCCCCCCTGCCGTCACCCCCCCTACGCGCGGCGCGGACGGCGCGGCGGCACGGCATCGTGCGTGCGCTGCAGGGACACGGCCACCGGCTCCCCGCGGTGCTGCACCACGCGCACGAACAGCACGTCGATCAGGGCGAGCTGTGCGATCCGACTCGACATCGCCGCCATGCGATACGGCGACTCCTGCGCCTGGCTGAGCAGCACCACGTCCGCCACCGCCGCGAGCGGGGAGTCCGCATCGCTGGTCACGGCGACCGCGAGCGCTCCGGTGTCGCGCGTCACCTCCAGCGCCCTGACCGTCTCGGCCGTCTCCCCGCCGTGCGAGAAGGCGATCGCGACGTCCTCGGGCGAACGCAGCGACGCGGTCGTGATCGCCAGGTGCGGATCGGCGGAGTGCGACACCGAGCACCCGATGCGCGACAGCTTCAACTGCAGATCCTGCGCCGTCAGCGACGACGCCGCCTGACCGAACAGGTCGATGTGGCGGGCGGCCACCAGCGCACGCGCGACCCGGTCGAGGGCGGCCTCATCGAGCGCACGGGCGGTCTTCTCGATCGCGTCGATCTCCTGCGCCGCGAGCTTCGCCGCGATCGCGCCTGGCCCGTCGTGCGGATCGATCGCGGTGGTGTCCAGGCCGAAGCGCGCCTGCTGCGCCTGGGCGAGCGTGACCGAGCGGGCGACCGCGACCCGCAGCTCGCGGTAGCCGCTGAACCCCAGCGACTGGGCGAACCGCGCCACGGTGGACAGCGACGTGCGGCACAGCTGCGCCAGATCGTTGATCGCGAGGTCGACGACGAGCGTGGGGTCGCCGAGGATGGTCTCGGCCACGCGGCCCTCGGCCGCGCTCAGCCTGGGCAGGGAGCGCCGCACCGTGGCCAGAACGTCGTCGTCCATGCGCTGATCCCGTCTCAACCGGCGGTGGTCGACCTCTGCCGTAGCGGGAAGCGACCCAGGAGTGCCTCCCGTGCGGTCTGCGCCCCGAGCCTGCTGGCCGCCCCGACCTCGACGGTCGGCAGGGGAAGCGGGGTGCGGGCGGGCAGCCCCACGTTCACCACGACCGCGTGCGGGTCGCGGGCGGCGGTGCGTTCCACGAGGGCGCGCTGTGCCGGCTCCGCGTCTGGCCGGTCCACCAGCACCACCGTGGTGCCAGGGGCCGCGACGACCTCGGCGATCACGTCGTCCTGCTCCGTCACGGGACGCGCGGCGACATCGAGCCGGACGCGCACACCGTCGCCCGCGAGGGCGCTGGCCACGTACGACGCGGCGCTGTCGACCGCGAGGGTCGAGCGACGACGGGCGTCGATCACCGCGAGCGCCTCGGCCGACTCCGGCGCCGCGCCCACGAGGGTCACCGCGCGCCGGGCGATGTCCTGCGCGTCGAAGCCGTCCACGGGCTGCTGCCCGGCGTGCTCGCGGG
>NZ_SSDM01000145.1:0-2037 GCF_004794375.1 Microbacterium sp. K35
CTCCGCGCTCGGGGCGGCCGCCGCCGCGACACCGCCGAGCGCGGCGGCACCGAACCCGGCGAGCAGCATGCGCCTGCTGCGCAGCGCGGCGGTCTCGGTCATCTCCTGCTGGGTCATGCTCATCCTCCTTGCGGCGTCGTCGCCGCGGTCAGGCGTCCGGCCGTCCGGCCGAGCCGCGTCCTCCCTCGAGTCCCCCGACCCCAGCACCCCGGGCTCCCGCCCGGACGATCCACCCCGCGTCAGCCGGCGGGGTCGTCCCCGCGCGCGATCGCCGCGGTCATGCCATCCACGCCAGCGCGGCGCGATCCACCGTGTGGGCGAGCGGTCGGCCCTCGAAGAACGCCGCGACCTCGTCCGCCACGATCCGGCCCTGCCGTAGCCGCCCCTCGTGGGTGCCGGCGGCGCGATGCGGCGTCACGAGCACCCCGGGGAGCGTGCGGAACGGGCTGTCGGCGCCGAACGGCTCCTCGTCGAACACGTCCACCGCGGCGCTCAGGCGGCCCGTACGCACCTCGTCGATGAGCGCGGCCTCGTCCACCAGCCACGAGCGGGCCGTGTTCACCAGCCCCGCGCCGTCGGGCATCAGCGCGAGCTCCCGCCGACCGAGGAGGTGATGCGTCTCGGGCAGCGTCGGCGCGTGCACCGCGACGATGCGGGCGCGACGAAGCGCCTCGTCCAGCGGCACCAGCTCCGCACCGAGGGCGGCGGCCTCGGCGGCGTCGATCGTGGGATCCACCAGCAGCGGCTCCGCGCCCAGCGCCGAGATCAGCGGCAGGTACGCACGACCCGTCCGCGACGCGCCGATCACCGCGATGGGCGCCCCGAGGATCTCGTGCTGCGTGCCCACCGCGGCCGCGTCGTACCAGCCGCCCGCACGCACCCCGTGCGACAGCTCGGGCAGCCGGTGCAGCAGCGCGAGCGTGAAGGCGAGCGACACCTCGGCGACCGGGCGGGCCATGGCGTCGCCCGCCTGGGTCACCGCGACGCCCCGGTCGAACAGCTCCCCGGCCGCGAACGCCTTGACGGACGCGCCCGTGTGCGCCACGAGCTCCAGCGCCGGAAGGCGCGCGAGCAGGGCGGGGTCGAACGGCGGGGCACCCCAGCTCGTGATCACGACCCGTGCCCCGCGCAGCTCGGCGGGGTCGAGGTCGTCGAGCGACTCGACCCGCACGAACCTCCCGCCCGCGGCGGCCGCGGCACGGTGCAGGCGCTCGAGGTCGGCGGGCGCGAAGAACTCCGCCGACAGCGCCTCCGGAACCGCCGCCACGACGACCGCGGGCGCCGCGGCGCTCATCGCAGCCAGTCCTCGAGGTGCGCGGCGATGAACGCGTCGTCGTTCAGGGCCGGGTAGGCACGGCGCACCCGGGCGATCTCCTCCGCCTGCCCTGGCGAGAGCCCCTCGGCCGGGTCGAGGCACCACGTGCCGTCGAGCAGGCCCTGCTGGCGCAGCATCTCGTGCACGCCCGCGATCACGCCGTGGAAGTCGTTGCCCGGGTCGAACACCGCCTGGTTCACGTCGACCATGTCGGAGGCCAGCAGCCCCAGCTCGCGGTACGCCTCGGCGTCGCCGTCCATCGCCTGCCGCGCCCGCTCCAGCAGCGCGACGGCCGCCCGCGTGCCCACGGCCCACTGGCCGAGCAGCCCGCCGACGAAGCGCAGCGTGCGCGGGCCGGACGGCGAGTCCACGTGGAACTCCGACAGCAGGTCGGCGACGATCGCGTCGTCGTTTCCGGTGTACAGGGCGATGTCGTCGGCGCGACCGGACGCCGCCACCCCGCGCACCAGCTCCAGCGTGCGGTAGCGGTCGAACGGCGCGGCCTTCACCGCGACCACAGAGGGGATCGACGCGAACTCGCGCCAGAAGTCCCGGCCGAGCACGGGCCCGCCGATCGCGGTCTGCAGGTAGAAGCCCACCACGGGCAGCACCTCGCCGACGGCGCGGGCGCGTTCGAGCAGGGCACGCTCGTCGGCGCCCGCGACGCGGGGACTCACCAGCACGGCGTCGTACCCCAGCCCGCGCGCGAGCTCGGCCTCGGC
>NZ_SSDM01000146.1:0-17017 GCF_004794375.1 Microbacterium sp. K35
GACCGCCGCCGCGATGCCCGCGGCCATGCGTCCGGCGGTCTGCGCGTCGGAGCCGGCGACCATGAGCACCAGGTCGTTGCCCGCCGCGACCGCCGCCACCCCGTTCGCCACCGGATCGGCGTAGGCGGGGTCGCCCGACGACAGCAGCATCCCGAGGTCGTCCGTCACCGAGACACCGTCGAAGCCGAGCTCGTCACGGGCGAGCGTGTGCCACGTCGCGGACAGGGAGGCGGGCAGCGGGTCGACGGCGGTGTAGGCGAGATGCCCGTACATGAGCAGGGAGGCTCCCGCGTCGATGCCCGCGGCGAAGGGCACCGCGTCCGTCGTCTTCCACTCCTCCAGGCTCCGTCCGGTGGTCGGGATCGCGTGGTGCGAGTCGCCCGGAGCCGCACCGTGGCCGGGGAAGTGCTTGAGTGCGGAGGCGACGAACGGCTGCTGCGCCGAGGTGGCCGCCGCGACGCGCTCGGCCGCCCCGGACGGGTCGGTGCCGACGGCCCGCCCGAAGATGAACGAGCCGCTGTCGGCGGTGACGTCTGCGACCGTGCCGAAGTTCACCGTGATGCCCGCACGGGCCACCAGTGCACCGCGGGCGGCGAACGCGGCCGACGTGTCGGCGACCGGGCGGTCCTTGAGGGTGGTCGAGGCGGGGAACACGTCCCCGTCGAGCCGGGAGACCAGGCCGCCCTCCTGGTCCACCGCGATCAGCGGAGGCAGCGTCGGGTCCACCGCGAGAGCATCCGTGAGCGCGTGCAGCTCGGCGTCGGTGCCGGGGATGTTCGCCCCCATCAGGATGAACCCGCCGAACCCGGCCTGCATGTAGGCGGCCAGCGCGGCCGGGTCGGTGCCGCCGATGTGTCCCATCACGATGGAGGCCGCCTGCTGCGCCACGGGCAGGTCGGCGACCGCGGCGGCGGCGCGTTCGCGGAGATACGCGGTGTCGGCGGTGTCCACCGTGGCGTCGGCGCTCCCGGCATCGTCGGTGGGCGCGGGAGTCTCACCCGCGGTGGTCGCGGCAGCGGCAGGCGCGGGAGGGGCGGTCGAGGTCGCTGCGGTCGATGTCGCAGCGGGCAGCGGCGGCGCGGCGGCGGGCAGCGTACAGAGGGCGAGCGCCAGCGCGGCGAGCACACCGACCGTGCGCCGTCGCGCGGGCCTCAGGGGCACGTCGGGGCCTCCGTCACGGTCAGCCCGCGAGGGCCTCGGCGATCGGGAGCGAGGAGTCCGCGTCGCCGTTGCCGAAGCGGATCGTGCGGCCGACGGTCGCCGGATTCTGCAGTGCCTCGACGATGACGGCCGCGACGTCGGCGCGCGAGACCTCTCCCCGGCCTTCGGGGTCGATCTGGATGCGTCCGGTCGGCTCGTCGAACGTGAGACCGCCCGGTCCGAGGATCGTCCCGGCGAGGTTCGAGCCGCGGAGGTGCTCGTCGGCGGCCCACTTCGCGTCGGCGTACGCGAAGAACGGGTCGTCCTGCGGGATCCCGTGCTCCGCGGTGGAGCCGATCCAGGACACCAGGACGTAGCGCTCGACGCCGGCACGCTCGGCGGCGTCCATCGACCGCTCCGCCGCGTCGCGATCGACAGCGTAGGTGCGCTTCGGGTCACCGCCGCCCGCGCCGGCCGACCACACCACGGCGTCGTGCCCGCGGATGATCTCGGCGAGGGCGTCGACGTCGAGCTGTTCGATATCGGCCACCAGGGCGGTGGCCCCCGTGGCCTCCACGTCGGCGACGTGGTCGGGATTGCGGATCACGCTGGTGACCTCGTCGCCGCGGGCGACGAGCAGCGGGGCGAGCAGGAGGGCGATGCGGCCATGGCCGCCGAAGACGAGGACGCGCGACATGCTTCCACCCTACGCGCCGGCTCCGACGTCAGCGCGGGGTCTGCGCGCTGTCGATCACGAACGCCTGCGGGTGGTCGGGCAGGTAGCGCACCACGACCGCGGCGCCGCTCGGCAGGTACGCGTCGCGGTCGGGGTAGACCGCCGGGGTGAAGAAGTTGCTCTCCAGCGTGTACTCCACGCCCTCCGCGGTGGTGAACGTGACCCAGTCCCCGTCGATCGTGGCGGTCGTTGGTCGCCCGTTGTCGTAGATGTACGCGCGCGTGACGGGCACGCCGGTCAGGCTCAGGATGCCGATCACGAGCGACCCGAGCATCACGAAGGCGAGCACCCGGAACACGATCCGCACGATCGTCCCGCCGATCCCGGCCCGCGGGCGGGTGTCGAGCGGCAGCAGCCCCTCCCGCTCGCGGATGGCCCGCAGCGACCCACCCGGTGTGGCTCCTCTGGCCGACACGGCGAAGAGCCCGAGGATCGAGAAGCCGGCGATGAACACCATGGCGTAGCCGTGCGACGCGGGGAAGTTGACGAGCCACATGAGGGTGTCGAGCGGGTTCATCGCGTCGCCTCTTTCTCGATCGTGACCGCCACCGTGTGCGGATCCTCCCGCCGGTAGTACGCCCAGATCGGCGCGCCCACCTGCAGCCGCGACACCGCCTGGGGATACACGAACACCGTGGTGTCGGCCTCCCAGGTCGCCGCCCCCTCCGGTGCCACCAGCACCTTCAGCGCGAGCTCGCTCTGCCCCTCCCTGCGGCGTCCGGTCGGGCGCACCTCGAGCACCGACGCGGGCACCGCGGTGCCCGTGGTCCTGGCTCGCACCTGGGCGGGGTCGATGAGCCCGCGGTCGATGCGCCACTGCAGCATCGCCTCTCGCACGGTCGGGTCGCTGAGGTCGGCGAGCTGCACCGTGTCGTGGTCGGTCGTGCTGTACCGCACCGGCACGGGCTGCCCGACCTGGAGTCCCGCGGAGTCGGAGGGGTCGATGAGCATCCGCAGCTGTCCGATGAAGTCGTCGCCCTCAGCGGGGCTCACGCGCAGGAACAGGTCGTACTGCGGCACGTCGTTGATCGTGACGCCCGTGCGGGAGAGCTCGACGATCGTGCCGACGCCGATCCGGGTCTCGCCGCGGAGCTTCGTGCGGCGGCCGAACCCCGTCATCGTGCCGCCGAACGTGAGGAGCAGCCCCCAGGCGACGCCGATCAGGATCGGGCCGCCCAGGGTGTCATCGCCCGCGAACGGGAGGATCGAGTGGCGCTGATCGACGCCGAACAGTCCCTCGCCCACCCAGATCGCCAGCCAGGCCGTGAGCAGGAGCCAGACGACCGTGAGGATGATGCGCAGCATGGTCTTCAGCGTATCGAGAAGCCCGGCCGCACTCCGGCTGACGCGCCCTCAGCCGGTCGAGACGGGAACGGCGGCGGCGGCCAGCGCCCGCTGCACGCCCTTCGCGGCCGAGCGCCCCGCACGGTTCGCGCCGATCGTGCTGGCCGAGGGCCCGTACCCCACGAGCTGCACGCGCGGATCGGCGACCGCGGTCGTACCGCGGCCGTGGCGGTCGAGCTGGATGCCGCCCGCGGCGCTGCGGAGGTGCAGCGGCGCCAGGTGCCCGATCGCCGGCCGGAATCCGGTGGCCCAGAGGATCATGTCGACCCGTTCGAACGACCCGTCGGCCCAGCGCACCCCGTCGGGCTCGATGCGTGCGAACAGCGGCCGAGGGTCCGCATAGGCGCCGAGCCGCTCGGCCTCGCGCTCCTGCGGACGCAGCATCAGCCCGGTCACACTGACGACGCTCCGCGGTGGGAGCCCGGCCGCGACGCGCTGCTCGACGAGCGCGACCGCCGCGGCCCCTGCCTCGGGGGTGAAGTCGTCGCTGCGCCAGACGGGCGGTCGCCGCGTGACCCACAGCGTCTCGGTGATCGGGGCGAGGGCGCCGAGGAACTGCACCGCGGACGCGCCCGCGCCCACGACGAGCACTCGGCGGCCTCGGAAGTGCTCCGGTCCCGGGTAGTCGACCGTGTGCAGCTGCTCGCCGAGGAAGGTCTCCATGCCGGGCACGTGCGGCACGAACGGGTGGGTCCAGGTGCCGGTCGCGTTCACGAGCGTACGGGTCGTCCACTCCCCCTCCGGTGCCTGCACCACGAGCAGCCCGTCGTGGTCGTCCACGCGACGCACGTGCACGGGGCGCAGAACGGGGAGGTCGTGCGCGCGCTCGTAGGCCGCGAAGTATTCCGGCACCGCCTGGTTGGCTCGACGTCGGTCGCGCGCGGGCGGGGTGTCGCCCGGCAGCTCGGCGACGCCGTGCACGTCGCTCATGGTCAGCGCGTCCCAGCGGTGCTGCCAGGCGCCGCCCGGCCGCTCGTCGGCGTCGAGCACCACGTGCGGGATCCCGAGCCTGGTCAGGTGGTACGACGCCGAGAGGCCGGCCTGCCCTGCACCGATCACCAGGCTGTCGAGAATGCTCACGCTGTCAGGAACGCCCGGAGAGCCGCGGTTGTTCCACCCCGGCGACGCGCCCGGGCTGCCCGCCCCGATTGGTGCCGGTGTCGCTTCGTGTAGTACGCTGTTCGAGTTGCTCCGGCAGATGAGGAGCGGCTTCTGGGCCTGTGGCGCAGCTGGTAGCGCACCTGCATGGCATGCAGGGGGTCAGGGGTTCGAGTCCCCTCAGGTCCACCAGAGAATCCCGCGAGAGATCGCGGGATTTCTTCGTTTCCGGCACGGTCGCACGGGGCTAGCGCCGCAGCGCGCGAGCGTCAACCGTCTCGCGAAGCCCCCCGCGTCGACGTAGACAGGTCGCATCCGCCGACGAAAGGATGCCCCATGTCCAACCCGACTCCCCCGATCCCGCCCGTCCCGCCGTTCGCCGAGGGTGACGCGGAAGACGTGCCCACGCGCGAGGTCGACGGCGAACGCGTGCTCGACGAGGACGCCGACGACGCACAGATCGACAGCGCCGAGGCCGACCGCGCCGCCACGACGGCGGACGTCGACGGCGACGACGCCTGACCGCCGGACGAGAGAAGGGCACCGCCTCGACCGAGGTGGTGCCCTTCTCTCCGCGCTGCGTCGCTCACGTCGCCAGCAGCGGGGGGCGGTGCGGGATCGCGATCGGGCGCGTGGCCCGGCTCGCCCCCTGCATCCGCTCGACCTCTTCGAGAACCTCGAACGCGGTGCCGTAGCGGATCGCGAGCGGAAGGTCGCGCAGCCACGTCACCTCGACCTCGGTGTCGGCGAGCTCGTAGACGCAGGCGACGACGTGGCGCGGGTCGTTCTGGGGATAGCGCAGGTCGTTGATCACCCACTCGGACGGTGTGATGCGGTGGAGCACGAAACGGGGATCGGGGATGTCGGACATCTGGGGGCCCTCCAGGACTCTCTTATAAGGAGGGTGCGCCCTGCGGGCACGGAAGGGTAGGCCCTTGACACCTGACCGGCGAAGTGCAGGACTAGGTGTCGAGCCCGCCCGCGGAGGCCACCTGCGCCCGCCACCACGGAGTCTCGATGAACCCGCGCTTCATGAACACGAGCTCCATCGCGGCGTTCCATCCGCGCACGCCCTTGAGGTGCGCGATCGTCCCGGTGAGGAAGTCGTGCAGGGTCTCGGTGCTCGGCAGGATGATCTCGCAGTACAGCGAGTTCTCTTCCAGCGCCGCCGCGAGGAACCGCACGGACACGTGCTGCGCGAGCGTCTGTGCCACCGAGGCGATGCGCGACGGCTCGACCCGCAGCATCAGCAGCGTCTCCGCGCTCATGCCCAGCGCCGACGCGGGCACCATCGTCACGGTCGTGAGGCAGCCGGCGCTGCGCATCCGCTCGTACCGGCGCCGCACGCTGCTCTCGTTCATGTCGAGCGCATCGGCGATCGACTGGAACGACGCCCGTCCGTTGTAGCGCAGTTCCGCGACGATCGCCCGGTCGGCGTCGTCGAAGTGCGTCGGGTCGCACGTGTTCGGTGCCGGCATGTACGACTTCGGGTCGCTGGCGGCCTCGGCGTGCGAGTCGTACAGCTGACGCCCCCAGTCGAAGCTCACCTTGTACGTGTGCACGACGAGGTCGCTGCGCCAGCGCTCCACGCCGGGGATGGCCTGCAGATCCGTGAGCACGTGCGCGTAGGTCGCCGAGTCCCCCGGGATGACGACCTCCGCGAACACGTCGAACTTGCCGGTCACCAGGGTCACGAACCGCACGTACGGGGAGCCGATCAGCGCCTGCGCGACGCTCAGCTGCGACCCGGGGGTGCAGTTGATGCGCACGAAGAACGTCTCCACGTGCCCCTCGCTGCCCAGGGTCGGCACGATGCCCACGCTCACCACACCCTCGGCGAGCAGCTGCTGCCCGCGCCGGGTGACCGTCGAGACGGACGCGCCGGCGAACTCGGCGATCGACGTCCAGCTCGCGCGTCCGTCCTGCTGAAGTGCGACGACGATCCTCCGGTCGAGATCGCTCACTTCTCTCGTCAGTGGAACGCTCGTCATCGGGTCGGCGGGTACACCCGGTGCAGGAACGTGCGCACCGCTTCCGTCCACGCCTCTGCCTCCTCGATCTGCGGGGAGTGCCCCGACTTCTCGAACACCACCATCTCGGAGTCCGGGATGAGATCGGCGATCGTCTGGCTACACGATACTGGCGTGATCCAGTCGGTCCGGCCCACGGTGATGAGTGTCGGGACCGCGATCTCGGGCAGCCGCGGCTTCAGGTCGTAGTCCGGCAGGTTCACGGAGAAGGCGTAGTTGTGCGCCCGGTAGCGGTAGGGCGTCGCCTGCACCTTCCGCTCGACCGCCTCGGGGTCGTAGACGAAGTCGTACAGGGGCAGGATCTCCCGCCAGCAGTCCTTGAGGTCCTCGTCGTCGCGCACCTGCCCGAGGTCGATGCGGTCGAACTTCTCCATGTCGATGTCGACCCGGTCGGAGGCGAGGGCGTTCTCGCGCGCCAGGTGCGCGTTGGAGTTGTCCGGGGAGGTGTCGCGCAGCACGAGCGCGGCCACGCGGTCGGGGTAGCGCAGCGCGTACTCCATGGTCATGAAGCCGCCGTAGGAGCCGCCGGCCATGACGATCTTCTCCGCGCCGATCCACTCGCGCAGACCGTCGATGTCGGCCGCCCACTGCTCGTGGCTGTAGGTGCCGTTCCCCTCGCTCTGGCCGCTGCCCCTGGCGTCGAACACGACCACCCGGTACTCGTCGGCAAGCCGGCCGAAGCTCGCGCGCGGCTCGGCACGCGACCCCAGCCCCGGGGCGCCGTGGTGGGTGATGATGACGGGCGCGTTCTCCGGGCCGAGCACCTCGACGGCCAGGTGGTTGCCGTTGATCTCGACCCACTGGTGGTCGCTCGTGGCAGCGGCGAACTCCGGGGAGACGTCGGGGGTGGATGTCATGTCGTCCTCTTTCTTCAACAGGCGTTCAGAGCGCGATGGTGCACTCGTCGAGGCTGCGCGGATAGGTGGTCAGGGGTTCGGCGCCGTCGGCGGTCACGAGCATGCTGTCGCTGATGCGGTACCCGGCGTGACCCGGCACGTAGATGCCCGGCTCGTTGGAGACGACCATGCCCGCCTCCAGGAGCGTGGCGTCGCCGTCCTCCAGCCACGGCGCCTCGTGCATGCCCAGACCGATGCCGTGCCCCTGGCGGTGCCGGATGAACTCGCCCAGCCCGGCGTCACGGATCACGTCGAGGCACACCCGGTTCGCCTCGCGGCACTCCAGGCCCGCGCGGATGGTCTCGCGGCCCACGCGCTGGGCGTCGCGGATCGTGTCGTGGTAGCGGCGCTGCTCGGCCGTAGGCTCCCCGAGCACGAACGTGCGCTCGCCCTCGATGAAGCGGCCGCCCACGGCGCAGCCGAGCGAGAGCATGAAGGTGTCCCCCGCCCGGAGCCGGTTGACCGACGGCAGCCCGTGCGGGAACGCGGAGTTCGCGCCGGAGTACACCAGACCGCCCGCGAGCAGCGAGGCCACGACCACGTTGCGGTGCTCGGCATACATGACACGGGTGCCGGCGGAGGTCACGTGCCGCTCCAGCTCGGCCTCGGTGGGCAGCTCTCCGCCCGCCGCGACGGCCTCGCGCACCAGTGCGACCCCGGCCTCCAGCATCAGGTCGGTGATGCGGGCCGCTTCGCGGTGCAGCACCACCTCCTCCGGGAACTTCACGTATCGGGTGCGGGTGAGCAGGTCGGACGGCACGAGCTCGGCGTGCGGCATCGCGGCGCGGGCGGCGGCCAGGCGCTGATACGGCATCGTGGTCGCGAAACCGACCCTGCCGCGCGGCGACACCGCGTCGGCGAGCACCTGGAACGGCGGGACGACCCCCGGGAACTCGAAGAACGCGACCAGCTCGGCGCGCGCGGACTGCGACTGCGCGTACTCGCGTTCCAGCTCGGGCAGCAGCATCACGACACGCCCTCCCGCCTCGACCCAGATCGCGACCGGCCGCTCGGACGGGTGGTGGAAGAAGCCGGTGAGGTACGCGATGTCCTCGGGGTGGTCGGTCAGGAAGGCGTCGAAGCCCTCCTCCCCCATCCGCTCGCGGACACGCTGCTGCACGGTGTCGAAGAACTCCGGCGCGAGGCGCTGATCGAAGACGGTCATGCGGTGCTCCTAGCGGGACAGGTGGCGCGGGTTGCGCGCGTCGTTGTAGGCGATGGACAGGAGGGTGGCCGACAGCACCAGGATCAGGATCGCGATGGAGGGGAACAGCGTCAGCCACCACGCGCTCACCATGGCGCCCGCCTGCTGTGCCTCGTACAGGATGCGGCCCCACGACCACGTGGTCGGGTCGCCCAGTCCGAGGAACGCCAGCCCCGCGGCCGACAGCACCGCCCGCGACGCGGTCACTACGACCGAGACCACGACCACCGGGGTCACCGCGGGCAGCACGTGCCGCGTGATGATCCACAGCGGAGAGGTCGTCATCAGCCGGGACGCGTCGACATACGGCAGCCCGACGACCGTGAGCGCCTGGGAGCGCACGAGTCGGGTGACCTCGGGCCACGAGAACGCCGCGACCACGAAGATGATCGTCGAGGTGCTCGGCCCCACGAGCGCCGCGATCAGGATCATCAGCGGCAGCACGGGCAGCGACAGGGTCATGTCGACGATCACGCTGATGATGCTGTCGAGCTTGCGGAAGTAGGCCCCGATCACCGCGATGATCGTGCCGAAGACGATCGCGATCACCGAGGCGGCGACGGCGACCAGCACGCTCTGCTGCGTGCCCCAGATGACCTCGGAGAACACGTCGCGGCCGAGCGCGTCGGTGCCGAACCAGTGGTCCCCGCTCGGCGGGCGCAGCACGTCGGGCCCGTAGCTCGCCGGGTACGGGGCGATCAGGGGCGCCGCGAGGGCGACGATCACGAGCAGGATCAGCAGGCCGAGCGAGATCATGCCGAGCGGGTCGCGGCGGAAGGCGCGCCAGGTGTGCGCGCTGGCCCGCTCGCTGCCGGCCGCGGTCGGTTCGCTGGGGACGAGGTTCTCGGTGGAGGGCAGCGGAGCGGTCATGCGGTCTTCACTCTCGGGTCCAGGTAGCCGTAGATGATGTCGGTGACCGTGTTGGCCACGACCACGGTGATGGCGAGCATGAGGAATGCGCCCTGCAGCACCGGGAAGTCGAGCTGCGTGACGGCCTCGTAGATGCCGCGGCCGATGCCCGGGTAGGCGAACACGGTCTCGGTGAGCACCGCCCCGCCGACGAGGAACCCGAGCTGGAGCCCGATCAGCGTCGTGGTCGGCAGCAGCGCGTTGCGCAGCGCGTGCTTCCACAGGATGCGGCGGCCGCGGAGGCCGTTCGCCTTCGCGAGCAGGATGTAGTCCTCGCCGAGCGTCTCGATGAGGGTGGAGCGCATGGTCAGCACGTAGGAGCCGACCTGGATGAGCATGAGCGACACCGCCGGGAGCACGAGGTGCTGCGCGACGCTGAGGTACCACTCGAAGCCGTAGGTGTTGTTGGTGTAGGCGCCGCCGATGGGGAACCAGCCGAGGTTGAGCCCGAACACGAACAGCAGCAGGATCGCGACGCTCGGCACGAACAGCGACTGCCCGGTCACGCCGAGCACCTGCACGGCCCTGTCGATGAAGCGACCCCGGTGCGAGGCGGCCGCGACGCCGAGCGGCACCCCGATCAGGATCGTGAGGACGAGCGCGGTGATGGTCAGCAGCAGCGTCCACGGCAGCCGCTGCAGCAGCACGTCGGTCACCGGGATGGACTGCGTGAAGGAGATGCCGAGGTTGCCCTGCAGCAGCTGCCACATGTACAGGCCGTACTGCACGATCAGCGGCTGATCGAGGCCGTACTGCTCGAGGATGGTCGCCCGGATGTCCTCCGTCATGTTCGGACTCGCCAGCGCAAGGGCCGGATCGCCGGGCAGCAGACGCAGGAGCAGGAACGTCACGGTCACGGCGAACCAGATCGTGAGCAGACCTCGACCTGCGCGACGGAGAATGAACGATGCTCGGGACACCCGGGCGACCTTCCTCGAGAGTGGGGGTTTTCTTACTCGACCGGGTGCGCGCTCGCGAGCGAGAGCGGGTTCACGATCGACAGCAGTTCGCTCGGCTTGGAGATGAAGCCGGACCATTCGTCGCTCGCGGCGAAGAACAGGTTCTGCGTGTACATGATGTTGTCGTAGACCTGCTCGTGCACGATCTTGTTCGCCTTGCGCATGATCTCGATCTTGTCGTCCTCGTCGAACGTGACCATGCCCTCCTCGATCAGCGCGTTCAGCTCGGGGTCGTCGACGTGGGTGTAGTTGATCGCGCCGCCGGGCAGGTACGACAGGGCGAAGTTCGTCACCGGGTCGTCCATGATGGCGAAGTTGCCGGCGTAGATGTCGTAGTCGCCCTCGTTGGTCATGGAGAGGTAGGTGTTGCGCTCCGTGCCCTGCAGCTCGATCGTGATGCCGGCCTCGGCCGCGCTGTCCTTCACCATCTGCGCCCACTGGCTGGTCACGCTGTCCTGCAGCGAGTAGATCAGGCGGAACGAGACGGGGAACATGCCGTCGGCGTTCGCCGTGTACCCGGCGTCTTCCATGAGCTCGCGCGACTTCTCCGGGTCGAACTTGTACTCGGTGACGGAGTCGTCGTAGTACTTCGCGAGCACCGGCATCAGGGCGCTGGATCCCGTGGAGACGGCCTGCCCCTGCAGGACGACCGTGCGGATGGCCTCGTAGTCCACCGCGTGGGCGAGCGCCTGGCGCACCTCGGTCTTCGCGAGGTCGGGCTTCTCCATGTTGTAGACGAGGTGCGCGTAGCCGAGACCGGCGGCCTCGATCACCTGCAGCCCGTCGGTGCCCTTCAGCTGCTCGACCTGCGCGGGCGGGAGGGCATTGGCGATCACGTCGATCTCGCCGCTCTGCAGCGCGAGGATCTCGGTGTTCACGTCGGGGTACACGCGGTACACGACCTCGGCGGGTCCGGGGACGCCGCCGTCGACCAGCGGGTAGTCCTCCACGCGCTCGAGCGTGTAGTGCTGGCCGACCTGGAAGTCGGTCATGATGAACGGGCCCATGCCCACCCAGCCGCCTTCGCTGCCGTCGTTCGCGAACTCCGCGATCGATCCCTTCGGCTCGAACACGTGCTGCGGCACGACGACACCCCAGAAGCCGATCTCGTCGATGATCGACGAGTCGGGCTGCGTGAGCGTCAGCTCGACCCGGGTGTCGCTCACCGCGGTCGCGGTGTCGAGGTTGCCCAGCTGTCCGTAGAACGTGCCGGGCGCCTGGTCGCGCTTGACCGCGTTCAGCGTCCACGCGACGTCCTCCGCCGTGAGCGGCTCGCCGTCGCTCCAGGTCAGGTCGTCGCGGATCTCGTAGAACCCGGTGGTGTCGTCGACGTAGCCCCACTCGGTGGCGACGTGCGCCTCCTTGGTCCCGTCGTCGCTGATGCTCAGCAGGTGCGGGTACATCAGGTTGGTGACCCACGAGTCCGTGCGGCTGTTGCCGAGCACGGGGTTGAAGTTCACGACGTCGGTCGTCGTACCGATGCTGAGCGTCTCATCGCTCGGCCCGGTCGCGGCGGACGACTCCCCCGGCTCGGGTGCCGTGGGGGCGCACGCGGCGAGGCCGACGGCGAGGACCGCGGCCGCACCGAGTGCGAGGAACGTGTTGTGCTTCATCAGACCCAGACCTCCTCGAGGACGCGCATGGTGTTGCCGCCGACGACCGCGCGGATCTCGTCGTCGGAGTAGTCGTGCTTCACGAGCCAGCCGATGATGTTGTAGAAGGCCTCGGCGGGGTTCTCGATGCCGTCGACGTACGGCTGCTTCTCGTAGTCGACGTTGGCGTGCGCCTGACCCAGCGACAGGTTCGAGGAGAACGCGTCGTGCAGGCCCACGTGGTCGCCGAACAGCGTGTCGGGTCCGAAGCTCACGTGCTCCAGGCCGACCAGGTCGACGCAGTACTGGAAGTGGTCCATGACCGACTCCAGCGAGTGCTTCGGGTGCTGGGGCGAGATGGTGGTGTGCGGTGCGGCCTCGATGCCGATGACCCCGCCGCGCTTGGCGCACTCGATGATCGTCTCGTCCGTCTTCATGCGGTTCGTCGGCCACAGTCCGCGGGCGCCCGCGTGGGTGATGAAGACCGGCTTGGTGGAGTGGGCGATCACGTCGAGGCACGTCTGGTCGCCCGAGTGCGAGATGTCGATCGCGATGCCGAGCTTGTTCATCCGCTCCACGGCGCGCTCGCCGAAGTAGGTGAGTCCGCCGTCGCCGCGCTCCTTGAGGCCGCCGCCGAGCATGTTCGCCTCGGAGTAAGCGATGCCCATCTGGCGAACGCCGAAGCCGTACAGCACATCGAGCCGGTCGACCTCGTTCTCGATCATGGTCGCGGCCTCGAGCGCGAAGATGTGCGCGACGCGGCCGGTCTCCGCGGCGTACCGGATGTCCTTGATCGACTCGGCCTTGATCACGAAGTCCTGGTGCGCGAGGTCGGCCATGCGCACGCCGAGGTCGAACAGCACGTCCTGGTACTTCCACCCGGCGTCGCTGGAGATGCAGCAGGTGCCGTCCATGCCGTTGTCGAACACCGCGGTCAGACCGGAGCGGGCGAGGCCCTGGTAGCCGGTGGGTTCGCGGCCCTGGCGGATGTGGTCGCGCAGCTCCCCCATGTCTTCGGGGAAGACCTGCACGTGCTCGTGCAGCGAGATCACGGTCTCTTCGCGGAGGAGGCGCTCGGTGCGCTCCTTCTGCGCGTCGCTGAGGCCGAGGTCGTACGCCGGCACACGGCCGATCTGCTTGGCGTAGCGGAACTCGCGGTAGTCCTTGCCGGCTTCCAGGTAGTCGTACGCGGTGTAGCCGGTGTAGCGGTCTGCTTGTTCGAGCACGGATGCGCTCCTTCGGGTCGATACGGGGGTGGCCTCCCGTTCGTCGAGCGGGAGATTTCCTCGAATCTCGACGATTCCGGCGCGAAAGTCAACTGTTGTGATGATTTTCGGCCGAGATGTTTCCTGTTCGAAACAATTCAGCGCCAGGATGCTGGCATGATGTCATCCATGGAGAACACATCCGTCCCCGAGAACACCGTCGTCCTCGACGTCCGCGGCCTCACCGTGACCCTCGACGGCTCGCGCGGACCCCAGCGCGTGGTCGACGGCATCGACCTCACCGTGCACCGCGGCGAGGTGTTCGCGCTGCTCGGCGAGTCCGGCTCCGGCAAGTCGATGACGGCGCGCGCGATCATGGGCCTCATCGACAACGGCACCGTGGAGGCCGCGACCCTCTCCCTCGGCGACACCGACCTGCTCACCGTCACGCCGGAGCAGCATCGGCGCCTGCGCGGCGTCCGGGTGAGCCTCGTGATGCAGGACGCTCTCTCCGCACTCAACCCCGTGCTGAGCATCGGCGACCAGATCATCGACCTGATCCGCGCGCACACGCCCGTCGGTCGTCGCGAAGCCGAGGCGCGCGCCGTCGAACTGCTCACCCTGGTCGGCATCCCCAGCCCGGAGAAGCGTGTCCGGGACTACCCGCACCAGTTCTCCGGCGGACAGCGGCAGCGCATCCTGATCGCGATGGCCATCGCGCTCGACCCCGACCTGATCATCGCCGACGAGCCGACCACCGCCCTCGACGTCACGGTGCAGGCGCAGATCCTCGACCTGCTGCTGTCGCTGCGCGACCGCCTCGGCATGGGCGTCCTCCTGATCACCCACGACCTCGGCGTCGTGATGGAGGTCGCCGACCGGGTCGCCGTGATGCGCACCGGGCGCATCGTGGAGTCCGGTCCGGCGGACGACGTGCTCACCGCACCCCAGCATCCGTACACGCTGCAGCTGCTCGACTCGATGCCCCAGGACGTGAGCGCCGCGGCGGACGACGACGGCTCCGCGCCGATCCTGGAGGGACGAGGACTCGAGCGCACGTTCCGCTCCGGGAGCGGACGACGCGCACACCGCGTCACGGCCGTCGGCGGCGTCGACCTCTCCCTGCGCAGCGGCGAGATCCTCGCGATCGTCGGCGAGTCCGGCAGCGGCAAGTCCACCCTGGCGCGCATGCTCGTCGGCCTCGACTCCCCCGACGCCGGCACACTGCGCTACCGGGACCAGGACGTGACGCGGGGTCGGCTGCGCGACCGCAAGGTGCTGCGCCGCGGCGTGCAGATGGTGTTCCAAGACCCGTACATGTCGCTGAACCCGCGCATGACCGTGCAGCAGATCATCGCCGAGCCGCTCGCCGCCACCCGCACCGGCACCCCGGCATCGCGGCGCGAGCGGGTCTCCGAGCTGCTCAAACTGGTCGGCCTCGACCCCGACATGGCCTCGCGCTTCCCGCACCAGTTCTCCGGCGGACAGCGACAGCGGATCGGCATCGCCCGTGCCCTCGCGCTCGACCCCGATGTCCTGGTGTGCGACGAGCCGGTGTCGGCGCTCGACGTCTCCATCCGCGCGCAGATCATCGACCTGCTGTGCGAGCTGCGCGAGCGTCTGGGCATGTCGATCGTGTTCATCGCGCACGACCTGTCCCTCGTGCGGCACATCGCCGACCGCGTCGCCGTGATGTACCTCGGCGACATGGTCGAGGTCGGCGACACGGAGGAGGTCTACCGGCACCCCGCGCACCCGTACACGCAGGCGCTGCTGTCGGCCATCCCGCCGCAGACGCGCGCCGAGCGGGGCATGCTCCAGCGACGCACGCGGCTGTCGGCCTGAGCGCCGCGGCTCAGCCGGCGGGACGGACGGTCAGGTCGGTGAGGTGGGCGTCACGCGGAAGGTCGAGCGCCGTGAGGATCGTGGTCGCCACCGCGTCCGGGGTGATGAAGCGCGACGCGTCGTACTCCGCCCCTTCCTGTCGGTGCACCCGCTCCTGCATCGGCGTGGCCGTGCGGCCGGGGTAGATCGAGGTCACGCGCACGCCGTGCTCCGCCTCCTCCGCACGCAGCGCGTCGGCGAGGGCCCGCAGGCCGTGCTTCGATGCCGCATAGGCGGACCACTCCGGGTTCGCCCGGAGCCCGGCCCCGGAGTTGACGAACACCACGTGCCCGCGCGACACCCGCAGCACCGGCAGCAGCAGGCGCGTCAGCTCCGCGGGCGCGACCAGGTTGACGGCGAGCTGCTGCTCCCACAGGGCGGGTGTGAGCTCGCCCACGGCACCGAGGTCCACGACACCGGCGGCGTGCACGAGACCGTCGAGACGGTCGGGCAGGCTCTGCTTCGACAGCGCCCACGAGAGCCGCCCCGGCTGCGCGAGGTCGCCCACGATCGCCGTGGCACCGGGGAGCTCGTCGGAGATCTGCCGCGCCCTCCCCGCGTCGCGCGCCAGCACGACCACGTGGTCGCCGCGCTCGAGGAGGCGACGGGCGAGGACGGCGCCGATACCGGAACCGGCGCCGGTCACCAGATGGGTGGCCACCTCAGCCCGCGTCTGCAGCGGTCTCGACGACGTCGAGCGGGATCACGGGGCAGTCCTTCCACAGGCGCTCGAGCCCGTAGTAGACGCGCTCCTCCGGATGGAAGACGTGCACGATCAGGTCGCCGAAGTCGAGCAGCACCCACCGCGCCTCCGCGCGGCCCTCGCGGCGCACGCGCTTGTGGCCGGACTCGACCAGGCGGTCCTCGATCTCGTCGGCGATCGCGGCGACGTTGCGCTCGCTGTTGCCCGTGACGAGCAGGAAGATGTCGACGAGCGGAAGAGGCTCGGAGACGTTGAGCGCCACCAGGTCTTCCCCGCCCTTCGCGACGGCGGCTTCGGCGGCGATGCGCAGCATCTCTTCGGCGGTTTCAGGTGATTGCATCAGAACACATTCGTGGTGAAGGCGACGACCAGTGCCACACCCAGCGCGAGAGCGAGGCCACCGGCGACGATCGCCAGGATCAGCATCAGCCGATTGCCCTTCTCGGGCGCGGGCGGACGGATGACCTCGCCGGCGGGCTTGATGGTGCTGACAGCCGAGCTGGCAGCGATGGGGGTGGGCGAGGACGCCGGAGGCAGCTCCCCGTCGATGAGGACGGCGTCGACATCCTTGCCGTCGGCGGTGCCGTGTGCGTGGCCCTGCGAGCCGATACCCTTCGGCAGCTCGTAGGAACCCGTGATGAGGATCTCCCCCGTCGACGCGACGGGCCCGGACAGCGACCCCTCCCCGGGCGACGGCGTGAAGATCAGCGCGTTGGGCGAGCGCTGCGAGCCGCCCGAGTCGTTGGACGTGAGCAGCTCGTCGAAGGACGGCCGGAACGACGCGGGCTTCGCCGGATCCTCGGCGGCCAGCACGCCCTCGCCGAACGCGGGGCTCACGGTGGGACGCTCGCCGTCGGCGACCTCGCCGCGGTCGTCGTCCTGATCGGCGAGCAGGTCGTCACGCTCGTCCGTCGACCCGGTCTCGACCTCGTCGGCCTCCGCGGTGTCGGGGACGCCGAGCAGCTCGGCCACGTCGACCGGTTCCGGTTCCGCCGGCTCGGCGAGCGGCACGCTCCCGGCGGACTCGACGGCGTCGGCGGCGCTCACCGGCTCGATCGACACCTCGTCGTCGACGTCGTCGTCGTCGACCTCGTCATCCGCCGGGGCCGATGGCGAGGAGAAGTCGGGGATGCCCGAGACGATCGACGAGTCGTCTGCCGGCTCCTCTGCGCGGGGGGCGGTGTCGCGGTCGTCCTCGGCGGCGCCGCCTCCCACGACCGGCACGGATGCGGTCTTGATCTTCTCCTGCTCACGCGCCTGGCGACGGGTGAGCGGTGCGGCACCGAGGTCGACCGCGGAGTCGGCCACCGGGGCCGC
>NZ_SSDM01000147.1:0-4122 GCF_004794375.1 Microbacterium sp. K35
AACTACCGCGGCACACCCGATCTCACCTTCGACGCCGCACTCACCATGCCGCGATAACCGGAGGGGCGGGGTCGGGCGCCTCCGGGTGCCCGGCCCCGTCCGCATCGCAAATCGATCCGGGATTCCGGCGTAATGAATCGGGCGTCGAAACGTCTCATGATATGGGGACGTTCGCAGCGGGGGTGAGCTGAGCCGGAGGCATCTGCCTGCCGCCTCACCCGCGCCCGGATTCGGTCGTGGGTGCAGTGCGCCGATACGCAACGACGGACACGAAGGAATCCGATGTACCTGAAGGGAACTCGAGCACGCACCTGGGGGATGCGTGCTCTGGTGGGAGCGACGATCGCCGCCACCGCATTCACGACCTCGCTGGTGACCGCCGCCTCGGCGGGCGGAGCGGTGTTCGAGATGATGACCGCGCATTCGCCGGCGGCGAAGGGGGCGAAGATGGTCACGATCCACAGCGGGTCGACGTGGGCGTGGCGGTACTCGACCCAGGCTCTGCCCGACGACTGGAACGGCGTGGACTACGACGCCGCCGGGTGGAACAGCGGGCCGGGTCTCCTCGGCCGCGGCGTCACGGGGGAGACCACGAACATCGACCCCACGAGCCTGTCCGCGAAGCCGGTCAGCGCCCAGTTCCGTAAGGCGTTCACGGTCACCGGGGCCGGGCGCGTGCATGACGGCACGGTCACGGTGATCGCCGATGACGGAGTGGTCGTGTACCTCAACGGGGTCGAGCTCGGCCGGGCGAACCTGCCGACGGGGCCACTCGACCAGGACACGCTCGCCACGGCTGCCCCGCGGGCGGACGCGGCCGCACGGAAGACGTTCACCTTCGTCGTTCCGGCGAAGCTGCTCGTCGAGGGCACCAACGTGATCGCCGCCTCCGTGCACGCGAACACGCCGACCACGCGGGACCTCAGCTACGACCTCACGCTCCAGATGCCCCGCTGACATGGCAGGACGCAGGGCACACTTCGCGACAGGCCAACATTCTACGTATCACTGCGTAATGAACCCGGTGTCCCTGCGTCTCATGAGTGTGCAGCGTCTGTGACGCCTGCGCGCACGCGCGACCGCGGCGAACTCGTGGGGTGGGTTCGTCGTGCAAGAAGCCAGAGATCGGCCTGAGCCGATGACAGAGAAGAAGGATTCGATGAATCGCATGCAGAACAGGGTGCGGGGCTGGGGTGCCCGCGCTCTCGTCGGCGCGGCTTTGGCCGCCGCCGCGGTAGCGGGGTCGCTGGTCGTCCCGGCTGCGGCGTCGGCCGCGACGGCGCTTCCCGACGGCAAGACCCAGGAGACGGCCGCCGCGTCGTGCTGGGAGATCAAGCAGAACTATCCGTCCCAGCCGAGCGGTGTCTACTGGCTCCTGACGCCGAAGCTCGTCTACCCGCAGCAGTTCTACTGCGACCAGGTGAGTCTCGGCGGCGGCTGGGTGATGATCGGCCGCGGGCGCGAGGGATGGAAGGAGAACTACAACGGCCTCGGTACCCCCGAGCAGATCTTCTCCACGCCCAGCGGTACGGCGGCATTCAAGCCCGCGCAGCTTCCCGCCAAGACGGTGGACGGACTGCTCAACGGCGGACGACCCGATCAGCTTCCGCCGAACAGCATTCGCGTCAACCGCGCTTCGGCGCTGGACGGCACCCGCTGGCAGGAGGTCCGCTTCAGCCTGACCCGGCGCGACCGCTGGAACTGGACCCTGAGCGGCGGCAACCCGGTGGGCAGCTGGGTGTTCGGCGGCTACACCGGGTCCGGCGGGTGGACAGGTTCCGTCGGGTGGGGTGGCCCCACCATGCCCCAGGGTTATGGTTTCGGTAACGACGACGGCACCGGGTGGAACATGACCGGGGTTGCTCAACGAGCGACGCACAAGTACCTCGAGGGCTGGTCCTACGGTGCACAGGTCACCGGCGCCGACACTCCCACCTCCTACATGTGGGCCCCGGCCGGACAGGGGTACGCCATCCCGTTCGCCCAGATGTTCGTCAGACCACAGCTGAAACTCGCCGACCTGGACTTCGGGACGGTGCCATCGACGGGCACGCCGGCATCGACGCTGCCCTCCATCCCGAACAGCGACGCGATGAAGACCGTATGGGGGGTCTCCGGTCTGGCGAACGGCCAGGCCGGGGAACTCAACGTCGAGGTGGCCGAATTCGGTCAGGCCGGTAACACGGTGTTCGCGGGCGGCAACTTCCAGTACGTGCAGCAGACGCGCGATGGTGCCGGCAAGGTGGAGCAACCCTACCTTGCGGGATTCGACGTGAACACCGGTCAGTGGGTGTCGTCCTTCCGGCCCGTCCTGAACGGCCAGGTCAAGGCGATCGCGACGCTGCCCGATGGGCGTCTCGCGATCGGCGGGCAGTTCACGACGGTCAACGGTGTCGCTCAGCCAGCCCTGGCCTTCCTGGATCCGGTGACGGGGCAGCTCTCCGGGCAGCAGGTCAAGGCGGAGCACCGCACGGTCGGTGCGGTTCCCTACATCCACGATCTGGATATCCAGGGCGGTTACCTCTACGTCGCCGGCTCGATGACGCACCTCACCGCAGTGGGGACGACGACGAGTGCGAGCGCCTGGAACGGGGGTCGCATCAATCTCGCGACGGGCCTTCCGGACACCAACTGGAACGCGAACCTCAACGGCACCACGGTCGCCGTGGACGCATCCGCGCGGGGCGATCGTGCCTACTTCGCGGGGTACTTCGACTCCAAGGGTGGCACGTACACGCCGGACGGAACGGCGATTCAGACGGGTGCCGGGGCTCCGCTGACGAGTCCGGTGTGGGTGCCGTCGTTCAGCGAGTCGACCGTCGACGCCCAGGGGCACTATCAGGGGTACCTGTGGCAGAACGGTGTCGCGGAGATCGGAGACCGGGTGTACCTCGGCGGGTCGCAGCACTCGCTGTTCGGCTACGACCGCAACACCTTCCAGCGCGTCAGCGGATCCATCACCCACAACGGTGGCGACATCCAGACCGTGGACGACAACGGATCCATCGTGGTGGCGGGGTGCCACTGCGGCGACCACGCCTACCAGGACAAGTACCTGAAGAAGGAGATCACGGACCCGTGGACCGAGGTCGACAAGATCAACTACGCCGGTGCCTGGGATGCGGCGACGGGCAAGTACATCCCCGACTGGTCCCCGGTCGTGCAGTCGCGCGCGGGGCAGGGCGTGTGGGGCTCGTTCTTCGACAGCACCGGCGCGCTCTGGATCGGTGGTGATCTGACCGACTCCATGCGGGCGGGGCAGGTCAACCAGTGGTCCGGCGGTTTCATCCGGTTCGCGCCGCGGGATTCCGTGGCTCCGTCGACGCCGGGCGCGATCTCGTCGACGCCGAACGCGGATGGGGCGACCGCGACGCTCGCGTGGGGGGCATCCTCCGATGCGGGTTCCGGTGTGACGTACGAGGTGCTGCGTGGCAACCGGGTGATCGCGTCGACGACGGCGACGAACCTGACGGTCCCGGTTCCTGCCGAGGCGACGACCTACGTCGTGCGGGCGCGGGATGTCACGGGCAACCGCTCGGCGTCCACCGCGGTGTTCACTCTGCAGCCGGCGTCCCCGAACGCGTTGACCTTCGTGACGAACGGGGACTCGTGGTCGTGGCGGTACTCGTCGGATGCGCTGCCGGCGGACTGGAACGCGGCGACCTTCGACGCGTCGTCGTGGGCGGTCGGAAAGGGCCTGTTCGCGCGGGGCGTGTCGGGGGCGGCGACGAACATTGATCCCTCGAACCTGGCGACCAAGCCGCTGAGCGCGCAGTTCCGCAAGACGTTCACGGTGGACGACCCGACGACGGTGGTGAACGGGAAGGTCTCGGTGATCGCGAATGATGGTGTGGTCGTGTACCTGAACGGGGTGGAGCTCGGTCGGGTGCGGATGCCCGCGGGGGCGATCACGCAGAACACGTTGGCGAACGGCGTGGTCTCGAACGCGACCGCCGTCAGTAACCGGGTCGTCTTCGATGTCCCGGCCGGTGCGCTGGTGGCGGGCACGAACGTGATCACTGCGTCGGTGCACGCGAACTACCGTGCCACGACCGATCTCAGTTTCGATCTGGCGTTCACGGCGGAGCGGGGCACGGCTCCGGCTCCCGCACCGGGCCCGGT
>NZ_SSDM01000148.1:0-643 GCF_004794375.1 Microbacterium sp. K35
GACGGCGAGCGGCTGCGGCTGCGGGCTCGCGTCGCACGCCTGAGCGACCTGGCGCCGCTGGTGTCGACCGCGCGGCGCCTGTTCGACCTCGACGCCGACCCCCTCGCGATCGACGAGGCCCTGGCCGCGCATCCGTCGCTGGCGGCGCTGGTCGCACGCACGCCGGGGATCCGGGTGCCCGGTGCCGCGGATCCGCACGAGATGCTGATCCGGGCGATGATCGGGCAGCAGATCACCGTCGTCGCCGCCCGCACCGCGCTCACCGCACTCACCGAGGCGCTGGGGGAGAGGACACCCGAGGGGCTGCTGTTCCCCACCATGACCGCGATCGCGGAGCACGGGGCCGAGGTGTTGCGGGGCCCCGCGGCCCGGATCCGCGCGGTCACGGGGGCCGCCGCGGCCCTCGCCGACGGCAGCCTCACGCTGACCGTAGGCGATGACGGCGCGGAGCAGCGCGCGGCCCTGCTGGCCATGCCGGGGATCGGACCGTGGACGGCGGACTACGTGCGGATGCGTGTGCTCGGCGATCCCGACATCCTGCTCCCCGGCGATGTCGCGCTGCGCGCGGGCGCGGCGGCGGTGGGACTCCCCGGCGAGCCGAAGCCCCTGGTCGCCTGGGCCGAGCGCACGGCCCCCTGGCGGA
>NZ_SSDM01000149.1:0-544 GCF_004794375.1 Microbacterium sp. K35
CGGCCGCCCGGCGGGCTGCGCGTGCGGGCCCGGGTGCCCCTCGCCCCGGTCGCGGCGGGAGCGAGCCGATGAGCGCCGACGCCATCCGCGTGCTGCTCGTGGACGACCATGCGCTGCTGCGCACCGGGTTCCGCACGATCCTGGAGACGCAGCCCGACATCACGGTGGTGGGCGAGGCCTCGACCGGAGCGGAGGCCGTGGCCCAGGCGTCCGCCCTGCTCCCCGACGTCATCACGATGGACGTGCAGATGCCCGACATGGACGGCATCGAGGCCACCGAGCGGATCGTCGCGGATCCGGCGGTCCGCGCAGCCATCGCGATCATCACGACGTTCGACCGCGACGACTACCTGTACCGCGCGCTGGATGCCGGGGCCAGCGGCTTCCTGCTGAAGAACGCCGGGGCGGAGGACCTGATCGCCGCGGTCCGCGCCCTCGCCGCGGGTGACGGCATGCTGGCGCCCGAGGTGACGCGGCGCGTGCTCGCCCGGTTCTCCGCGGTGCCCGCGCCGGCCCCCGCGTCGCCCGCGCCGCTTGGCCTCGC
>NZ_SSDM01000012.1:0-6128 GCF_004794375.1 Microbacterium sp. K35
CGCGCTCTCCGCGGGCGTCGCCTCCCGCACCGGCCCGCGGAGCCGCACCGCCCGGGCGAGCGGCTGCCACCAGAAGTTCAGTGCCGCCACGGCGTGCACGGCGAGCTGGATGCCCTTGCCCGACGAACGAGGCCCCGCGAACGCCCATCCGCGGGCGTCCGCATCCTTGAGGAGGAGCGTGCGCGCATCCGGCATGCCGTCGCGATCGACCGTCGCCAGGGTGGCGGCGTGCGGCTCCGGCACCCCCTGATCGGCAGCGAGCCGGATCCACGAGAGGAACAGCGGCAGGGGCTCCGCCGGGAGCGCGGCGACGTCGACCGGTCGCCCGCGACCGGTGAGCGCCGGCAGGCTCCGCAGCCATGCGCGCATGTCGGACGGATGGTTCGGCGCGGGCGTGCTCATGCTCCCGATGATGTCACGCCGCCGTCGCTCGGGCCGCGCCGGGTCAGGCGAGCTCGATGAGCTCCTGGTACTCCTGGTTCCAGATGTCCTCGACGCCGTCCGGGAGGATGAGCACCCGCTCCGGGTTGAGCGACTGCACCGCTCCGGGGTCGTGCGACACGAGCACCACGGCGCCCTCGTAGTGCGCGAGCGCCCCGAGGATCTCCTCGCGCGACGCCGGGTCGAGGTTGTTGGTCGGCTCGTCGAGCAGCAGCAGGTTGGCCGACGAGACCACGAGCGTGGCGAGCGAGAGGCGGGTCTTCTCCCCACCGGAAAGCACCCCGGCGGGCTTCAGGACGTCGTCGCCGGTGAACAGGAACGAGCCGAGCACCTTGCGCGCCTCCGTCTCGGTGATGTGCGGAGCGGCGGAGACCATGTTCTCCAGCACCGAGCGGGAGACGTCGAGGTTCTCGTGCTCCTGCGCGTAGTAGCCCACCTTGAGGCCGTGCCCCGGCTCGAGCTGGCCCGTGTCGGGCTGGTCGACCCCGGCGAGCATCCGCAGCAGCGTCGTCTTCCCTGCGCCGTTGAGTCCGAGGACGACCACCTTCGAGCCGCGGTCGATCGCGAGGTCGACATCGGTGAAGATCTCCAGCGAGCCGTAGGACTTCGACAGCCCGGACGCCATGAGCGGGGTCTTGCCGCAGGGGGCAGGCTTCGGGAACCGCAGCTTCGCGACCCGGTCCTCCTGCCGCGCCTCGTCGAGTCCGGCGAGCAGCTTCTCGGCGCGCGCGATCATCTGGTGCGCGGCCGCGGCCTTCGAGGCCTTGGCGCCGAAGCGCGCGGCCTGCTGCTGCAGCGTCGTCGCCTTCTTCTCCGCGTTCGCGCGCTCCTTCTTCCGGCGCTCCTCGTCGGCGGCGCGCTGGCGCAGGTAGTTCTTCCAGTTCATGTTGTAGATGTCGATGACCTGGCGGTTCGCGTCGAGATAGAACACGCGGTTCACGGTCTCCCCCACGAGCTCGACGTCGTGACTGATGACGATCAGGCCGCCCTTGTAGTTCTTCAGGAACTCACGAAGCCACACGACGCTGTCGGCGTCGAGGTGGTTGGTCGGCTCGTCGAGGATCATCGTTTCGGCGTCGGAGAACAGGATGCGCGCCAGCTCGATGCGCCGACGCTGACCGCCCGACAGCGTCGAGAGCGGCTGGTCGAGGATGCGGTCCGGCAGCGAGAGGTTGTGCGCGATCGACGCGGCCTCCGCCTCCGCGGCGTACCCGCCCTGCGCCTCGAACCGCTCCGTGAGCGTGGCGTAGCGCTTCATGGCCTTCGCCGCGACCGCCGGGTCGTCCGAGCCCATCGCGAGCGACGCCTCCGTCATGCCGAGGTTCAGCTGACCGAGGCCGCGCGCGTCGAGGATGCGCGTGCGCGCGAGGTCTTCGGGGTTCCCGGAACGCGGGTCCTGCGGCAGGTAGCCGAGCTCACCCGATCGGGTGACCGAGCCTCCGGAGGGCAGCACATCCCCCGCGAGCACCTTGGTGAGAGTGGTCTTGCCGGCGCCGTTGCGCCCGACCAGTCCGATCTTGTCTCCGTCGCCCACGCGGAACGACACGTTCTCCATCAGCAGGCGCGCGCCAACGCGGATCTCGAGGTCGTGCACGGCAAGCACAGCGGACGTCCGTTCCTTCGGGGTGGGTGAGCGGCCGATCGGCCAGCCTCCCAGTATATGCCGCCCGGAGAGCCTCACCGCCCGGCAAGATCCCTCCCGAGAGTGAGAGCCGGAATACCGCAGAGGGATGCCCGCTGCGCGACCGCCTGCCTACCGTGCAGGAGTGGACATCCTCAACGAGCTCATCATGCAGGCGATCGCCTCCCCCTGGCTGTACCTGGTGCTGTTCGCCGTCACGGTGATCGACGGGTTCTTCCCGCCCGTGCCGAGCGAGACCGTGCTCGTCGCCGCGGCCGCCGTCGCCGCATCCACCGGCGACGGAAACCTGCTGCTCCTGGGGCTCGTCGCGGCGGTCGGTGCCGCCATCGGCGACAACCTCGCCTTCCTGATCGGACGCCGACTGGGCACCTCACGGTTCGCCTGGATGCGGCGGCCGAGGGTGGTCACGGCCTTCGCATACGCCCAGCGCGCGCTCGATCGACGCAGCGCCACGCTCATCCTCGGCGCGCGGTACATCCCCGTCGGTCGCGTCGCGGTGAACATGTCCGCGGGTGCGCTCGGCTTCCCCTGGCGCCGGTTCCTGCCGCTGAGCCTGATCGCGGGCGCGAGCTGGAGCGTCTTCAGCCTCGCGATCGGGCTGCTCGCCGGAGCGTGGATCAAAGATCAGCCCCTGCTCAGCGCCCTGCTCGGCATCGGCGTGGCCCTCGTGATCGGTGTCGTGATCGACCGGATCGCCGCCGCCCGTCGTCGCCGTGCGCCCGTGGCCCACCTGGCAGGATGAGAGTCATGGCACGCCGCCGAGCCCGACCCCCGCGCGCGCCGCGGATGAACCGCCGCGCCACCGCCCTCGCGGCGCTGTATGCGGCGGTCGTCGTGCTGTACGCGCTGCTCGTGCCCCTGCAGACCGTACTCTCCGGCACCCCCCTGCCGCTGACGTTCCTCGTCGGCGCGGCGCTGTGCGGAGCGCCGCTCGTCGCCCTCGCCCGACCGCGCACGGCCATCGCGCTGTTCACCGCCGCGACCTTCACCCTGCCGCTCCTCGTGGTCCCCGCGCAGGCCATCCAGTCGCCGTGGCCCTGGTCGGTGCCGGCACTGCTCACCTTCGTCCTGTTCGTGGGGGTCGTGACCTTCGTGCACGGCCCCCGCCTCGGAGCCGTCGCCCTCGTGCTCGGGGCCCTCACGTCGCTCACCGCTCCGCTGCTGCGAGCCGACATGGTCGCCAGCGACGCGTCCGCCGGGAGTGCGACCGCCGACCTCATCGTGACGTCGTCGCTCGCCGCGGCCATGTACCTCATCGCCGTGCTCGTCGCCGGACGTGTCCGCGTGGCCCAGGAGCTCACGCGCGAGCGGGAGCACAGCGCGCTGGAGGAGTCGCGCCGCGCCCTCGTCGAGGAGCGCACACGGATCGCGCGCGAGCTGCACGACGTGGTGGCGCACAGCATGTCGGTCATCCAGGTGCAGGCGTCCACCGCGCGATACCGGATCCCCGGGCTCGACGACATCGCGACGGCCGAGTTCGAGGACATCGCCGCGACCGCCCGCACCTCGCTCACCGAGATGCGGCGCATGCTGGGGGTGCTGCGCACGGAGGACCAGCACGCCGAACTCGCCCCGCAGCAGGGCCTGGACGACGTCCCCGCGCTCGTGGACAGCATCCGCCGCGCCGGCGTCGAGGTGGGGCTCGTGATGGAGGGCACGGATGCCGCGTCTGGCGCGGAGCCCACCGTGCAGATCGCCGCGTTCCGCATCGTGCAGGAGGCACTGAGCAATGCCGTGCGCCATGCTCCGGGGGCCCGTGTCACGGTGCGCGTGCACGCGGATCCGGCGGCGCTGCGGCTCGTCGTGCAGAACGCCGCGCCGCCGCGACCGCCGGAAGCCCACCCCGGCGGCTACGGGCTGCGGGGAATGCGCGAGCGCGCGGAGATCCTCGGCGGCAGCCTCTCCGCCGGCCCCACGGACGACGGCGGCTGGCGCGTCGAGGCGACCCTTCCCCTGGCCAACGGCTCGACCCCGACCACCGCCGACCACGGCATGACGGCAGCCCCACCGGCCGCAGCAGACGAGGAGACCCCGTGACGATCAGCGTGCTCATCACCGACGACCAGGCGATGGTCCGTGCGGGTTTCGCCGCCCTTCTCGACGCCCACGACGGGATCCGCGTGGCCGGACAGGCCGCGAACGGCGCCGAGGCCGTGGCGCTGTCCGCCCGGCTCGATCCGGACGTGATCCTGATGGACGTGCGGATGCCGGAGCTCGACGGCATCGAAGCCACGCGCCGCATCCTCGGCACGTCGTATCCCGCCGCTCACGTGCCGCGCATCCTGATGCTCACGACGTTCGACATCGACGACTACGTCTACGACGCGCTGGAGGCGGGCGCGAGCGGCTTCCTGCTCAAGGACGCCCTGCCCGAGGAGCTCGTGCACGCGGTGCGGGTGGTCGCGGGCGGCGACGCCCTGCTGGCTCCGAGCGTCACCCGCCGCATGATCGAGCAGTTCGCCGGACGACGCCCGCGCGCCCCCCGCTCCGCGACCGTGCTGGCGGAGCTGACCGATCGCGAGCGCGAGGTGCTGGTGTTGATCGGTCGCGGCCGGTCGAACTCCGAGATCGCCACGGACCTCTTCATCGCGGAGCAGACCGTGAAGACGCACGTGGGCAAGGTGCTGTCCAAGCTCGGCCTGCGCGACCGCGTCCACGCGGTGATCCTCGCTTACGACACCGGGCTGGTCGAGCCCTCGTCCTGACTCCCCCCACGGTAGGGGTCTGATCGACACCGCAGGGTGATGCCGCCGCGGACACCCCATCCCTAGCCTCCGAGGACACCGTTCCGAGGAGGACCCATGGCCATCGTCCAGGCGCTGCCCGCCGCCGCTCCCCCGCCCGCGCCGTCCGCACGACGCGACACCGGCATCGACTTCATCCGCGCGCTCTGCGTGCTCGGCGTGGTGGTGCTGCACGCCATCATGGTGGGCGTCACGGTGGCCGACGGCGCCCCGGTGTTCGAGAACGCGAGCGACGGCACGGGATGGATCGCACCGCTCAGCTGGGTGCTGCAGGTCATGCCGCTGTTCTTCGTGATCGGAGGGTTCTCCGGGCTGCTCGCCTCCCGTCGGCTGCGGGCGAGGGGCGCGAGCACCCTCGACTTCCTGACCGCACGGGTACACCGGCTGCTGCGGCCCGCAGTCATCACGGTCGCCGCGGTCGGCGTGGCACTGGCCGTCCTGACGCTCCTCGGCGTCCCGGCCGAGCTGATCGCGGTCGCGGGCTTCCGCTACGGGCAGCCCCTGTGGTTCCTCGGGGTCTTCCTGCTGTGCCAGCTGCTGCTGCCCGCCCTGGCGGCCCTCCACGAGCGTGCTCCGCTGCGCACGATCGGCGCGCTCGCGGCCGCCTCGGTCGCGGTGGATGCGCTACGCGGCGTGACCGGCGTGGCAGGACTGGGGTTCCTCAACCTCGCCTTCGTCTGGCTCACGCTGCAGCAGCTCGGATTCTTCCTCGCCGACGGGCGCATCGACGCCCTCGCCCGCCGCACCCGGGTCGCCGTCACCGCGGGCGCCGGAGTGCTCCTCACCGTGCTCTTCGTCGCCGGCGTGTACTCCCCCGACCTCATCGCCAACATCAACCCGCCCACCGCCGCGCTCCTGCTGGTCGGCGTCGTCCACACGGGCCTGCTGTCCCTGCACCGCGAGCGGATCGCCCGGGCGAGCAGCACCGTCGCGGCGGCGGCGTTCACGCGATTCGTCACCCGCCGCACGATGACGATCTACCTGTGGCACATGCCCGTGCTGCTGGCGATGGCCGGCGTGACCGCGGTCGTCGCCCTCGGCACCGGTGCCGCTCTCCCGGCGCTCGACGGCCCGGAGTGGTGGCTGACACGCCCGCTGTGGCTGCTGTCGGCGCTGGCCCTGACCGCAGGGGTGGCCGTCGCCGTCGACCGCTTCGAACGACAGCCGGCGCCGACGGGCACCCGATCGTCCGGGCGGCTGGTCTCGGCCGGGCTGCTCGGGCTCGGCGGCGTGGTGCTGCTGCTGGTCGTGGGCACGTCCGTCACGACCGCGGTCGTGGCCGTGGCCCTGCTGATGGCCGC
>NZ_SSDM01000150.1:0-4727 GCF_004794375.1 Microbacterium sp. K35
CGCCCTTCACGCCGTCGGCGGCCCAGGCGGCGAGCTCGGCGGCGGTCCCGCGGCGCACCTCCTCGTACAGCTTCGTCAGCTCCCGGCACACCGCGATCCGGCGGTCCTCGCCGAACGCCGCCCCCATGTCGGCGAGCGTCGCGGCCAGGCGCGACGGCGACTCGAAGAACACCATGGTGCGCGGCTCCGCGGCGAGCGCGGTCAGGGTCGCCCGGCGCTCCCCCGGCTTGCGCGGCAAGAACCCCTCGAACGTGAAGCGGTCGGTCGGCAGACCCGAGATCGCCAGCGCCATGAGCACGGCGCTCGGACCGGGGATCGCGGTGACCGTGACCCCCTGCGCCACGGCCTCGGCCACGAGCCCGTAGCCCGGGTCGCTCACGGTCGGCATGCCCGCGTCGCTCATCACCACGACATCGGTGTCCGCGGCGAGGGCCGCCAGCTCCGCGGCCTTCTGCTTCTCGTTGTGGTCGTGCAGCGCGATCAGGCGCGGGCGGTTGGCGATGTGCAGCGCCTGCAGCAGCCGCTGCGTGGTGCGGGTGTCCTCCGCAACCACGACCTCCGCGTTCTCCAGCACCTCCACCAGACGCCGGGACGCGTCCCCGAGATTCCCGATGGGCGTGGCGGCGAGGATGATCACCCGCCCAGCTTAGGCGGGCGGGGTGTCTAGGCTGGAGCGGTGACCGCGCCCCAGCCCCTGCTGCCTCCCCCCGAGGCGCGGGCGACGCGGTACGAGCGGCTGCGCGACCGCGTGCTGCACGCCGCCGACTGGGGACGGGCCATCGGGTGGCTCGCACCGCTCGTGGTCACGGCGCTCGCGGCGGTGCTGCGGCTCGTGAACGTCGGGCACCCCCACCAGCTGGCGTTCGACGAGACCTACTACGTCAAGGACGCCTGGTCGCTGTGGACCCTCGGCTACGAGGGCGTCTGGGGGCAGGGCGCCGACGAGGCCTTCCAGACCCTGCAGGAGCTGCCGCTCACGAACAAGGGCGCGTTCATCGTGCACCCGCCGCTGGGCAAGTGGCTCATCGCGCTCGGCATGGCCATCGGCGGCCCCGACAACAGCGCCGGCTGGCGGCTGGCCACGGCCCTGCTGGGTGCGGGCTCCGTGCTGCTGGTGTACCTGATCGCCCGCCGGCTGACCGGATCCGTGGTCGCGGCCACCGTGGCGGGCACCCTTCTCGCGATCGACGGACTGAGCATCGTGCTGAGCCGCATCGCGCTGCTCGACGGCATCCTCACCTTCTTCGTGCTGCTCGGCGTGCTGTTCGTGCTGCTCGACCGGCAACGCACCATCCCCCTCCTGGAGCGTCGCGACCCCGACGCCCCCGACCCGCTGTGGGGTCCGGTGCTGTGGCGCCGCCCGTGGCTCGTCGCCGCGGGTCTCGCGCTGGGGGCGGCGTGCGCCGTGAAGTGGTCGGGCCTGTACGTGCTGGCCGGCTTCGGGCTGTACGTGGTGGTCACCGATGCGCTGGCCCGGCGCCGCGGCGGTGTGGTCGTGTGGCCCGCGTCCGCCGTGTTCCGCCAGGGGCCCGTGTCGTTCGTGCTGCTGGTGCTGCCGGCCGCGGCCGTGTACCTCGCGAGCTGGACCGGGTGGCTCGTGACCGACAAGGGCTACGACCGCGGCAGCGACGCGAACCCCCTGCTCGCGCTGTGGAACTACCACCAAGCGATGCTGGGCTTCCACGTGGGGCTCAGCCGCGGGCACCCCTACGCCAGCCCCGCGTGGGAGTGGCCGTTCCTGCTGCGACCGACCGCCGTCTGGGTCGACCCCGATCCGACCGCGTGCGGGGTCGACCACTGCATCGGCGTGATCTCCGCGATCCCCAACCCGCTGATCTGGTACGGCGGCGTCGCCGCGAGCGTGTACCTGCTGTACCGCCTGGTGCGCGCGTGGATCGCCCGTCAGCCGATCGAACCGGCGCTCACGCTGCCGCTCGTGGGGCTCGCCGTGACCTACCTGCCCTGGCTGATGTTCCCCGAGCGGACGATCTTCCAGTTCTACACGGTGGTCATGATGCCGTTCCTGGTGCTCGCGCTGACGATGACGCTGCGGATCATCGCCGGGACACGCGACGATCCGCTGCACCGGCGCCAGTCCGGACAGCGCACCGTGGTGGTGTTCCTGACCGTGGTCGTGCTCGTGTCGGCGTTCTTCCTGCCGCTGTGGCTGGGGATCAGCGTGCCGTACGACTTCTGGCGGCTGCACAACTGGCTGCCCGGCTGGATCTGAGCACGGGAGCCCCGACGGCGAGGCCGGTGCTCAGCCGGCGTCGTCGGTGGCCACGTGCTCGACCAGCGGCAGCACGCGCCCCGACAGGTGCGTGCGCATCGCGATGGACGACGCCGTGCGCGCCACCCCCGGCACGACGGCGACCCGGTCGAGCACCTCCTGCAGCTGCGTGGCATCGCGCGCGACCAGGCGCAGCTGCATGTCGCTCGCCCCCGTCACGGTGTGCATGTCCACGATCTCCGGCACCGCGTCCGCGAGCGCGGCGGCCACCTCGTCGTGCCCCACCTTCTGATCGATCTCGACCAGGCAGAACGCGACCATGCCGTAGCCGAAGCCGGCCGGGTCGACGCGCGGCACGATCGCCTCGATCACCCCGCCCTCGTGCAGTCGCGCGAGCCGGCTGGTGGCGGTGCCGCGTGCGATGCCCAGCCGCCGCGCACACTCCAGGATGGGCAGCTGCGGCGACTCGGTGAGCAACCGGATCAGCGCGGCGTCCAGCCGGTCGATGCGCACGCCGCTACTCCCGCACCACGCCGGGACGGGACACACCACGGGTGAGCCGCGCCACCACCAGCAGCACGACCGTCAGCCCGAGGGTCAGCAGCAGCTGCGTGCGTGCCGCGGGGTCGATCATCGCGAGGGCGATCACCCCGGCGAGCAGGGCCAAGCACAGCCACGAGATCCACGGGAAGCCCCACATCCGCATCGGCATCGCCTCGCCGGCGCGGTCCGCCCGGCGCCGCAGCACGATCTGCGAGACCGCGGTCGCCGTCCAGATCACCAGCAGCGTCGAGCCCACCACGTTCAACAGGGCGGGGAGCACCACATCGGGGAACGCCCAGTTCAGCCCGACCGTGACGAACCCGAACGCGACCGACGCCAGCACCGCCAGGTACGGCACGCCCGTGAGACTCGTGCGGGTGACCGCCAGCGGCGCCAGTCCGCGCTCCCCCAGCGAATACGCCATGCGGGAGGCGCCGTAGATGTTGGCGTTCATGGCCGACAGCAGCGCGACCACGACGATGAGGTCCATCACCAGACCGACACCCGGCACATGGAGCGTGTCGAGCACCGCCGAGAACGGACCGGCCTCCACCGCGGGGTCGTCCCACGGCAGCACCGCGACGATCACGAAGATCGAGCCGACGTAGAAGATGAGGATGCGCACCAGCACCTCGCGCACGATGCGGCGGATGTTGCGCGCCGGGTCGTCGGACTCGGCCGCCGCGATCGCCACGACCTCGGTGCCGCCGAACGCGAACACCACGATCAGGAGCGCCGCCGCGATGCCGGTGATGCCGTTGGGCGCGAAGCCGCCCTCGTCCACGAGGTTCGACACACCCGTGGCCGGAACACCGGGGATGAGGCCGACGATCGCGCACACGCCGACCACGAGGAACGCGATGATCGCGGCGACCTTGATCGCCGCGAACCAGAACTCGAAGGTGCCGTAGTTGCGCACCCCGAACAGGTTCACCGCGGTGAGGGCGACCACGAACACCAGCACCCACACCCACGCGGGCACGCCGGGGATCCAGCCGGCCACGATGCCCGCCGCCCCGGTCGCCTCGGCCGCGATCACCACGATCAGCTGGATCCAGTAGAGCCAGCCGACCGCGCTGCCGGCGCTGCGCCCCATCGCCTTCTGGGCGTAGGAGCTGAACGCGCCGGAGCTGGGGCGTGCCGCGACCATCTCGGCCAGCATCGCCATGACCAGCACGACGATGCCGCCGGCGACCAGATACGAGATGAGGACCGCGGGACCGGCGATCCCGATCGCCTGGCCGGAGCCGACGAACAGCCCGGCGCCGATCGCGCCGCCGAGCCCCATCATGGAGATCTGGCGCCGGGTGAGCCCGGGATGCAGGCCCTTCGTGGTGGTCGTCGTGACCGGGACCTCGACGCTCACGCGGTCACCCCCATCAGGTCGGAATCGCGGTCCGAATCGCGGCCGGAATCGTGCGCGGCGTCGCCGCCGGAGACCGCGGCAGCGAGGGCGGCCTCGACCCTGTCGATGTCGGCGGCGGAGCCGGACGAGATCCGGATGCCCTCGCCGGGGAAGGCGCGGGCGACGACACCCCCGGCGTGCAGGAGGGCGTCGAGCTCGGCGGTGCGCTCCCCCGACGGGACCCAGACGAAGTTGGCCTGTGACGGGACGGCGGGCCAGCCCGCGGCGGTGAGCACGGCGTACAGGCGCTCGCGCTGCGCGACCACCTCGTCGATGCGGATGGCCAGCTCCTCCTCCGCCGCGAGCGACGCGAGGGCGGCGGCCTGCGCCAGGTCGGTCACACCGAACGGCACGGCCACCTTGCGCTGCGCCTCGGCGATCTCGCGCGGGGCGATCGCATAGCCGATGCGCAGGCCGGCGAGACCATAGGCCTTGGAGAACGTGTGGAGCACCGCGACGTGCGGGTGGCGGCGGAACAGCTCGATGCCGGCGCCGCGGCTCGCCGTGCGATCGAAGTGCACGTACGCCTCGTCGATCACCACGAGCACG
>NZ_SSDM01000151.1:0-3001 GCF_004794375.1 Microbacterium sp. K35
GCTGCTCACGTCCGGTGCGGTGGCGGTCGGACGCCGCCGTCGCGCGCACTGATCGGGCGGAGGGGCGCGCGGGCGAGGCTCGCGCGCCCCTCTCGGCGTGCGCACGACTCCCGCGACCGCGATGTCGGTGCCGCCGCCTAGACTCGTAAGGTCATGACCGAAGCCCCTCTCATCGTCCCCGGATCCGTCGGCCCCCAGTCCTCCGGCGCCCCCGCACAGGACGACCTCCTCGCCGGCCTGAACCCGCAGCAGCTCGAGGCCGTCACCTACCGCGGCCCCGCACTCCTGATCGTCGCGGGGGCGGGGTCGGGCAAGACCAGCGTGCTCACGCGCCGCATCGCCTCGCTGCTCCGCAACCGCGAGGCGTGGCCGAGCCAGATCCTCGCCATCACCTTCACGAACAAGGCCGCCGGCGAGATGCGCGAGCGTGTCGAGGGCATCATCGGCGACGCCGCGCGGGGCATGTGGATCTCCACCTTCCACTCGGCCTGCGTGCGCATCCTCCGCCGCGAGGCGCAGCAGTTCGGCTTCACGAAGAACTTCACGATCTACGACTCCGGCGACTCGCGCGCGCTCATCAAGCGCCTGGTGAAGGAGCACGAGGCCGACGCGTACGGCCTCACCCCCGCCTCGGTGCAGGGGCGCATCTCCAAGCTCAAGAACGAGCTGTCCGACGCCGAGTCCTACGCGCGCCAGGCGAACATGACCGATCCGGCGGAGCGCGTGTTCGTCGAGGTGTTCGCCGACTACCAGCGGCAGCTGCAGCGCGCGAACGCGTTCGACTTCGACGACCTGATCGGGCAGACCGTGTACCTGTTCCGGGCGTTCCCGCAGGTCGCGGACACGTATCGGCGGCGGTTCCGGCACATCCTGGTCGACGAGTACCAGGACACCAACCACGCCCAGTACGCGCTCATCCACGAGCTCACGCGTCCGGTGTCGGGTGTCGGATCGGCGCCCGATCCGTATGCCTCGAACGGCATGATGATCTTCGAGCCCGACCCCGTGCCCTCCGCGGGCGCGGGCGAACCGGGAGCCTCGCTCACGGTGGTCGGCGACTCCGACCAGTCGATCTACGCGTTCCGCGGCGCCGACATCCGCAACATCAGCGAGTTCGAGCGCGACTTCCCCGGCGCGAAGGTCGTGTTGCTGGAGCAGAACTACCGCTCCACGCAGAACATCCTCTCCGCGGCGAACGCCGTGATCGGCAACAACTTCGACCGCAAGGACAAGAAGCTCTGGAGCGACCGGGGCGACGGCGACAAGATCATCGGGTTCACCGGCTACTCGCAGCACGACGAGGCGCAGTTCGTCGCCGACGAGGTCGAGGCGCTGCACCGCGCCGGCATGCCGTACTCCGAGATGGCCGTGTTCTATCGCACGAACTCGCAGTCGCGCGCGCTGGAGGAGATCTTCATCCGCTCGGCCGTGCCCTACAAGATCATGGGCGGCACCAAGTTCTACGAGCGCGCCGAGATCAAGGACGCGCTGGCCTACCTGGTCGCCGTCGCGAACCCAGCCGATGAGATGGCGGTGCGCCGCATCCTCAACAAGCCGCGGCGCGGCATCGGCGATGTGACCGAGACCGCGATCGCCCGGTTCGCCGACGAGCACGGCATCACGTTCCGGGAGGCGCTGTCGATGCCCGGTCAGCTCGGTGTCGGGCCCAAGATCCAGGCCGCGATCGCGCAGCTCGACGCCGTGCTCGCGGAGGCGACCGCGATCATGCTGCCCGCCACGGGCGAGGTGCCGCCGCCCACGTCGGTGGCCGACGGTCTGAGCCTGCTGCTGTCCAAGAGCGGCTACCTCGACGCGCTGCGCGCCAGCCGCGACCCGCAGGACGAGGCGCGCGTGGAGAACCTCGACGAGTTCGTCGCCGTGACCCGCGACTTCGCGCGCAACAACCCCGAGGGCACGATCACCGACTTCCTCACCGAGGTCGCCCTGGTGTCCGACGCCGACGACCTCGACGACGAGTCGGGGTCGGTGTCGCTCATGACGATGCACACCGCCAAGGGCCTGGAGTACGACGCGGTGTTCGTGACGGGTGTGGAGGAAGACCTCATCCCGCACCGCATCTCTGCGGGGGAGCCCGGGGGGCCGCAGGAGGAGCGTCGACTGTTCTACGTCGGCATCACCCGCGCCCGCAAGCGCCTGCACCTGTCGCTCGCGATGACGCGGGCTCAGTTCGGCGAGGTGTCGGTGGCGATGCCGAGCCGGTTCCTGCAGGAGATCCCCGCGGCGCTGATCGATTGGCGGCAGTCGCCCGGCGACGTGAACTCGCGCGGCGGCATGCAGTCGAGGGCCCTCAACGCGCGGCGCTCTGGTGGCTTCGGCGGTTCGGGCTCCGGCGACCGGTTCGGCGTCAAGCCGCTGCCGCGGGAGTCGCTCAAGCCCCTGTCGACCGCGATGGACAAGATCCCCAACCGGGTGACGGCCAAGATGCGCGACAACGGCGACCTGGAGCTCGCGGCGGGCGACCGCATCCGGCACGTCGACTTCGGCGAGGGCCGCGTGGACGCGGTCACGGGCGAGGGGGCGAAGCGGATCGCCCACGTGCGGTTCGACACGGCGGGGCAGAAGAAGCTGCTCATCAAGGTCGCGCCGATCGAGAAGCTGTAGCGCCGCTCGCGGGGCCGGAACACGCAGACGGTTAGGCTGGCTCATATGGCCCTCTTCTCCCGCCGCAAGAAGTCCGGCGACGACGCTGTCGCTTCCCCCGAGGTCGAGTCCACCCCGGTCGAGTCTCCTGAGACGACCGCACTCGAGACGACCGCGCCCGAGGGAACCGCGTCCGAGGCGAGCGCGCCCGAGGGAACCGCCTCCGCGACCGGAGCGCCGGCGACCGAGGGTACGGATCCTGCGCCCGAGGCCGCCGCGACGCCGACCGTGGGCATCTCCGTGCAGGCGTTCCGCGGCGTCGGCGCCGAGGCCGGCCCCGAGGTCGCGCCCCCCGCTGCCGAGCCGGACCCCAGCGCCCCCACCGTCACCTCTCCCGCCA
>NZ_SSDM01000152.1:0-1932 GCF_004794375.1 Microbacterium sp. K35
CGCGGCGGTGAGCGCGGCCTGCGCGGCACCGGCGGAGAGCGGGACCCGGGGGTCGGCGTAGCGGATGGGCGGCTGCTGGGTGCCCCGCGCCGGATAGCCGGACTCCTCCCGCACGCGCTCCAGGAACCGGGGTCCGAGCTCGGTCGCCGGTCCGCCGATCACGACCTCGATCGGGTCGAGCAGGGCGCTGATCAGCTTGACCGCACGGGCGAGCGCACGGGCACCCTCGTCGATCTGCCCCTGGTCGGCGCGGGCGACGAGGGCGCGCACGGCCGGGAGGTCGAGCTCGTCGGTGAAGTCCTTGCCCAGCATCGGCCCGAGCGCGGCGGCGGACTCCAGGCACCCGCGCTGGCCGCACCGGCACGGGCGCGCGGCGTCTCCGAACACGACCTGCACGTGCCCGATCTCGCCCGCACGGTCGCGCGGCCCCGGGGCGAGCTCGCCGTCGAGGGTGACCGCTGCACCGACTCCGCCGCCGAGGTGCACGAACAGCCGGTATCCGGACGGCGTCTCGTCCATCCCGGCCTCGGCGATGGCTTCCGCGTCGACGTCGTTGAGCAGCAGCACGGGCGCGCCGGCGATGGCCTCGAACCGCTCGGCCAGCGGCACGTCCTGCCACTCCAGCTGCACGCTCTCCAGCACGGTCCGCCCGTCGGTGGTGCCGGGCAGCTGCACGCCGACGGCGAGGAGCCGGGCGCCGAAGCGGGCCGCCGCCTCGGCCACCGTGTCGTCGAGCACGCGGTCGCGCGTCGCGGGGGTGTAGGCGACCGTGCGTGCGTCGAGCGCGGTCCCGTCGAGCGCGACGAGGGCGACGTGCGCGCTGGTGGGCTGCACGACGAGCACGAGGATCAGGTGGTGGGCGCCGTCGACGCTCAGGGTGGTGGCGCGTTTGCCGCCGGTGCTGACTGCCTGCTCGCCCTCGACCACCAGCCGGCTGTCGATCAGCTCGGCGACGAGCGAGGAGGAGGTGGCGGCGGTGAGCCCGGTCGCCCGGGCGATGCCGGCGCGGGTCTGGGTGCCAGACGCCTGGAACACGAGCTGCAGGGCTCGGCGCAGGTTCGCACGGCGGACGGCGGCCTGGGTGTCCAGCGCGTCGTCGGTGGTGAACATGCTCACGGTCCCCCGGGGGTGGGTGCGGTGATTGACAGCGCGCACGGCGCTCCGTACGCTCGACCCAGTTAGTTTATTCATTAAACTTAGTCGTCCGGGCGGAGCGGGGAGGAACGACGTGCACTACCCCC
Source organism: Microbacterium sp. K35 (assembly GCF_004794375.1). Lineage (NCBI taxonomy): Bacteria > Bacillati > Actinomycetota > Actinomycetes > Micrococcales > Microbacteriaceae > Microbacterium > Microbacterium sp. K35. The sequence goes on from NZ_SSDM01000152.1 coordinate 1,242, forward strand.
AGATCCTAGAGCGCCCCGGCGACCGGGCACGAGTCTCGGCACCCACCCACGCGCGCGCCATCCGTGAACGCAACCGCGCCCTCGTGCTGCGCACCCTCATGGAGCACGCGGCGGCGAGCCGCGCCGACCTGTCCCGCCTCACCGGGCTCGCCCGGCCCACGATCTCCGAGGTCGTGCGCGACCTGCTCGACGACGGCGTGATCCGCGAGAGCGGCATGAGCCAGGACGCCCGTCCGGGGAAGCCGGCCGTCATGCTCGAGTTCGACCAGCGCGCCGTGCAGGTGATCGCCCTCGACCTCAGCACTCCCGGACGGATCACCGGTGCCCTCGCGACCCCCGACGGCCGCATCGACCACCGTGCCGACCTCGCGCTGGACGACGCGGATCCAGCCACCGCGATCGCCGCCCTCGCCGTCGACCTGGCCGGGCGTGCGAGCAGCGCCCCGCTCGGTATCGGCATCGGCGCCCCGTCCGGATCGCCCGCTCTCCTCGGCCTCGGGCCGCGTCTGGCCGACGACCTCGCCCTGCCCGTGCACGTGTTCGACGACGCCGACCTGGTCGCCGACGCGGAGCTGCGGTTCGGCGCGGTCGGCACCGACTTCCTGCTCGTGCGCCTCGGCGGTCGCATCGGCACCGCGATCCGGGTGGTGGGCGACGACGGCGCGCCCGTCGAGCGGTCGATCGGCGCCCA
>NZ_SSDM01000153.1:0-606 GCF_004794375.1 Microbacterium sp. K35
CGCGGCGCCTCCCTGCCGGGCTAGCGGCGACGGCGCGGGGCGGCGTTCGCGGGGTGGGGGCGCGGACGCCGCTTTGTGCATCCACCACAAGAAACTGAGTCCCGCGTGCGCTGGGACTTGGTATCGTCCGGCAATTCCGGTGCGGCGAGGGACCGGGGCCCTACAGTCGCCCGTGGCAACGACGCCACACACCACCCGGGAGTCCTCAATGACGAGTGCAACACCCCACGCGCACGGCCTCGGCATGCGCATCGCCGTGATCGTGCTCAGCCTGCTGCTGGCCGCCATGATCCTGCTGTTCTTCGCCACCACGAGCAAGATCGCCGCCGGTGCCGCGGAGCTCGCCGACGGCACCACCGCCGCGGAAGACGGGTCGGCGCAGCTCGCGGCCGGTGCCGCCGAACTGTCCGACGGCGCGCAGACCCTCGCCGACGGGACGCAGGACCTCGCCGCGGGTGCCGCGAGCGCCGAGGACGGCTCGCAGAAGCTGAGCGATGGTGCCACCACCGCGGCGGCGGGAGCCACGGCCCTCGCTGCGGGTGCGGGCGACCTCGCCGCGGGCGCCGCGAACGCCGAGGCCGGTGCGAGCCGCCTGAGCGGTGGCGC
>NZ_SSDM01000154.1:0-7258 GCF_004794375.1 Microbacterium sp. K35
CGTCGCCCGCGGAGACCGCGCGCGTCGCGCCGTCGGCGACCACGAGCAGCCGCCCGTCCGGGTCGAGGGCGCCGGCGGTTCCTTCGAGCGAGCTGCCGTCGGGCAACGAGACGCGCACCGCCTGGCCGACGGTCGCACAGCGCGCCGTCACCGCGGCGTGCAGGCCACTGGTGAGGGCGTCCTCCCCCGCGGCGAGCGCCGTCAGCCACTGGTCGAGCCCCGTGAGGTAGGTGACGAGCAGCAGGTCCTCGTCGACGGCGGCGTCCTGCGCTGCGAACGAGGTGGCTGTCGGCACCGGCAGCTGCTCCCGCGACATGCGCGTGTTCACCCCTGCGCCGACCACCACGGCGTCGGCCGTCGCCTCCGCCAGGATCCCGGAGATCTTCGCACCGTCGACCAGCACGTCATTGGGCCACTTCACGGCGACCTCGCAGGCGGGCAGCTGTGCGGCGACCGCATCGGCCAGTGCGAGCCCGGCGGCGAGCGGGATCCAGCCGCGAACAGCCGGATCACGGGGAAGGTCACGGAGGAGCACCGAGACCGCGAGCGCGGTACCGGCCGGCGCGACCCAGGTGCGATCCAGGCGTCCGCGCCCCGCCGTCTGATCCTCCGTGACGAGCACGGACAGGTGCGGCCAGGCCCGCTGATCGGCCGCGGAAGCGCGCAGGTCGGCATTCGTCGAGCCGGTGGCCTCGACGACCACGAGTCGGGAGGCGACTGCGGCGGTGCGCGGCAGATCGAGGCTCATGCGTCCTCGTCCTCGGCTTCCTCGTCGTCGTCGTTCTGATCGTCGCGCACGGTCCCCACCTCGTGGGCGCGCCAGCGATCCCACTCCTGCATGAGCTGTTCGATCGCCCCGTGGAACTTCGCGGTCGCGACTCCGGGGGTGGTGTCGCCGAAGTAGTGCTGCACCCACATGCGCAGCCGCGCGACGGCCGCCTCGTCGGCCCGCACCCGGTCGACCTCGGAGACGATGTCAGTCGCACCCTCGACCGTCAGCCACTCGCAATCGGAGAGGTAGCCGGTGGTGTCGACGGCGGCCTCCGGGTCGACGGGGCGGGTGATCATCAGCGGCTTGCCGGCTGCGAGCCGGTCGTAGACCATCGCGGAGATATCGACCACCGCGACATCGGCCGCCGCAAGCTGCCACCCCAGCTCGGGACCGTCGTCGTACACGTGCTGCGCGGCGGGATCGGCCGCGTTGGCGGCGGCGATCGCCGCGAGGATCCGGCGGTGCGCGGCACCGTAGGCCTCGTCCACCACACCGCTGCGCGGATGGGGCCGGTAGATCACACGATGACGGCCGCTCGCGAGCAGCGCCGACACGAGCGCCTCGCCGTGGGAGGCGATCGACCCGTAGTGGGCGCTCGGCCGGTCGCCCTCCCACGTCGGCGCGTAGAGCACCACGATCCTGTCGTCGGGTGCGTAGGGCAGCACGCCCGAGTAGTGGTCGGCCTGCGGGCGGCCGATCTCGATCGTGCGACGGTCCACGTCGTAGTCCCACAGCGTGCGCGACAGCCGGTCGCGGGCGGCCTGCCCTGCCACGAACGCCCAGTCGTACGCCTTGTACTGGTTCGTGGTCATGTACATCTTGTCGGACTCGCCGTGGTTGATGAACACGTGCCAGCGGCGACCGTAGCGGAACATCTGGAAGTTCCGGGTGTTCTGGTTGACGTACAGCACGATGCGGATGTCCTGCGTCGCGATGAAACGCTCCAGATCGCGCACCTTCGGGACGAACGCGACGGGAGGCGCATCTTCGTCGAGCAGCTTCTCGGCTCCCGTCGCCTGGCGCGAGAGCACCACGACGGGCCAGCGCTTCGAGAGCTCCGCGAGGGGTCGGTACCACTGGCGCATCTGGTACATGTTGACCGCACCGTCGGCGAAGTACACCGCGATCTGGAAGTGCTCGGGCGGGTAGGGTTCCCGTTCGGCGAGCCGACGGCGCACGCGCTGCACGGCAGAGCGGGACTCGAGTGCCCGTCGCAGCAGACGGTAGGCCTTCTTCGCATCAGACAGTGCACCCATCCCTCCAGGATAGTTCGTCGCTCGCGCCCCTCCCGGCGGAGGGACGCGAGCGGTGGACAGCCCTCAGCCAGCGAGGGAGCCGCCGTGACATGATCGACGTGTGCCCCCAGAGAAGACGACCGACCCCGCGACCGGAGTGTCGTTCGTGATGCCGGTGCTCAACGAGCGCGCCTACCTTCGGCACGCGGTCGAGTCCGTCCTCGCGCAGGAGATCGGGGGTCCGACCGAGCTGGTCCTCGCTCTCGGCCCATCCTCCGACGGCACGACCGAGCTGGCACGCGGTCTGGCCGCCGCCGACGACCGCATCCGGCTCGTCGAGAACCCCGCCGCCCACATCCCGGTCGGGCTCAACGCCGCCATCCGCGCAAGCCGCTACCCCACGATCGTCCGGGTCGACGCGCACTCCGAACTCGCCCCCGGCTACGCGGCCCACGCCCTGCAGACGCTCGCACGCACGGGAGCGGCGAACGTGGGCGGCGTCATGCACGCGGAGGGGCGCACGCCGTTCCAGAAGGCCGTCGCCCGGCTCTACAACTCCCCCGTCGGACTCGGCGGAGGCGCGTACCACGGAGGCCGCACCGAGGGCGAGGCCGAGTCGGCCTACCTCGGGGTGATGCGCCGCGTGGTGCTCGACGAGGTCGGCCTGTTCGACGAGACCATCCGCCGCGGCGAGGACTGGGAGCTCAACCTGCGCATCCGGCAGGCGGGCCACGCGGTCTGGTTCGACCCGGAGCTGTCGGTCACCTACTGGCCGCGCGAGAACTGGCTGCGCCTGGCGCGACAGTTCCGGGCGACCGGGGCGTGGCGTGGGGAGCTCGTCCGGCGGTTCGGCCGCAGCAACGGCCTCCGCTACTTCGCGCCGCCCGCCCTCGTGCTGCTCGTGGTGCTGGCGGTGGTCGTCGGCGTGCTGCAGCTCACGGGCGTGCTCGGCGGGATGGCGTCGATCCTGGCGTCCGTGCTCGTCTACGGGCCGATCGTCCTGTACGTCCTGCTCGTGGTGGCCGTCGCCTGTGCGCGCGGCGGCGGAGACCTGCGGCAACGGCTGTGGACTCTCGCGGTGCTGCCCACCATGCACCTGTCCTGGGGGCTCGGGTTCCTGACCGGCGTGCTGCGCGGTGCCAGAGACACGGTGGACGCCTCGCGCCTGGGCAGCCGCAACACGCCGCTGCCCTGACCTGCGGGGTGATCAGCGGGTCACGAACCCCAGGTCGAGGATGCGGTCGACGACCCGTCGCGCCGCGTGCCCGTCGTCGCGCGTGTTGAACTGCCGACGCCACGCCGCATAGCGCTCCGCGTACCTCTGCTCGTGCTCGGGATCGTCGAGCGCCGCCACCAGCTCGTCCTGCGTGCGCACCAGCGGACCGGGAGCCCGCTCGGCGAGGTCGAAGTAGAACCCGCGCAGCTGCCCGCGGTAGTGGTCGAGGTCGGGGACCAGGAAGTAGAGCGGCTTGCCGGTCACGCTGAAGTCGAACATCACGGACGAGTAGTCGGTGACGAGGGCGTCGGCGGCGAGCAGCAACTGGGATGTCTCCGGGTAGCCCGTGACATCGATCACACGGGCCCCTGCCCTGTCCCTCCCCTGCTCGAGCGTGCGGGAGTGCCCGCGGATGAGCACCACCGCGTTCGCCTGACGGGCGAGGAGCTCGGGGTCGACGAAGTCGACCATCTCCGCGCGGTCGTCACGCCAGGTGGGCGCGTACAGCAGCACGCGCTCCTCGTCGCCGATGCCGAGCGCCGCACGCACCGCCGCAGGGTCGCCCGTGATCAGCGCGTCGTTGCGGGGGTAGCCGTCGACCCAGATCGGACGACCGAAGAACGCGTAGGCCTTGCGGAGGATGCGCTCGGCGTAGGTGTTCTGCGCCAGCAGCACGTCCCACCGCCGCGATTCCTTCACCACGGCCGCCATGCGGCGGGGATCGAAGCCGGGGCGGTGCAGGGCGAGCCGCTTGAGCGGGGTGCCGTGCCACGTCTGCAGCACCTTCTGTCCCGGCTTGCGCGCGAACCGTCGGCGCAGCCAGTCGTTCACGATCAGCAGACGTGCGGCACCGCGGGCACGCCACCACTCCGGGCTGCCCTCCACCACCGCGATCGCACCATCGGGCACGGCGACCGACAGATCGACCACGCTCCAGTAGCGCCGCACCTCCGGCGCCCGCTGCGCGAGCTCGCGGTCGATGGCCCGCGGGTTGCAGCCGACGCTGCGGCCGTAGAAGCTCTCGAAGAACACCGCGTTCTCGGTGCCGCCGGCCTGCGACACGTAGCGCTCCTCGAGCGTCGATCGCCCCTCCGGGGTGTCGTACACCGGATCGATCGGCGCCGCGATGCGCACCGTGGCGCCGTCGACCGCGATCCGCACGCCACGCAGCACGACGGGAGCGATGCGGAGTTCCGTCACATCCACGCCCTCGATCGACAGCGCGTACTCGCCCGACGGCAGCGGCAGCTCGGGCCCGCCCCACCGCGACGCCTGCAGCGGGAACGTCGCCTTCCACGTCTTGCCGCCACCGGTCAGGCGGGCGGACACCCGTGCCCGCGGTCCTGCGAGCTCGGCGATACCGGGTCGCTGGCCGGGCCCGGCGATGATCAGCGCCTCCGCCTCGACATCGATGCGGGCCGTCGTCATGCTGCTCCCTTCGGCGCGGGCACACCCCGCGAGCGGATCGCCCGGTAGACGCGACGGGTGTTCTCCCCGTCGCGGAACGCGTGCATCTCCGCGCTGAGCGTAGCGGACCGCGTCGCGGCATCGGCGAAGGCGGCGGGATCCCCCAGGAGCGCGTCGAGCTCCGACAGCAGCGCCTGCCATCCCTCGGCCGCACCGGTCGTGGCGACATCCGCGTAGCGTCCATAGAAGCCGCGGGTGCGGGCGTACTCCTCCGCGTCGGGCGCCAGGAACGCGACCGGCATGCGCAGCAGTCCGACGTCGTACGCCAGCGACGAGTAGTCCGTGACCAGCACGTCGACCGCGGCGAGAGCCGGTGTCACATCGGGGAGCACCGCGCTCGGCAGCATCCGGACCCTGGCGGTCGGCAGGGGCGGCGCGTAGGAGCCGGCGCCCAGGGGGTGCGAACGGACCAGGAGCACAGCATCGTGGCGCTCCAGCAGCCGCACGACCTCGATCCACTCCTGAGCGGTCGGGACGGACGGATCGGGAGCGCCGTCACGCCACGTCGGCGCGTACAGCAGCACCCGAGCGGCGGGCGGCAACTCCCCCGCGGCACCGACCAGCACGGCGCGCGCCGCCGCGCGGCGTTCCGCCTCGGTGCCGGCGGACAGCACGTCCACGCGCGGCTCGCCGGTCACCACGACCCGGTCGTCGCCCAGTCCGAATGCCGACTCCAGGCGCCCGCGGGCCCGGTCGGATGCCGCGGGCAGCACACGGATGCGCTGCGCCGTTGCGCGGTAGAGCACCCCGATGAGGCGCCGCAGCAGCGGGGCACCCGGAACCGGCGGAACCTGTGTCGTCGCGGGCGAGTCGAGCCCGATGCGCTTGAGCGGGATGCCGTGCCACAGCTGCACCACGAACGCACCGCCGTTCGCGTACCGGTTCACATCACCGAGTCCGTGCGTGACCACAACGACTCCGGCCCGCGCGGTCGCCCACCAGCCGCGCAGCCCCGAGCGGGGAACGGTGCGGATGCCCAGCGCAGCGGCGTCGCGCGCCTCGCGGTCGTCGGCCGTGAGCCAGAGCGTGTCGTGACCGAGAGCGGCGGCGTGACGCTGGAGCGCAAGAGCTCCGTCGCCGATCCCGGCGCCGCAGCCGAAGACCCAGCGCCGGCCCCGGGGGACGAGCAGTGTGCCGAGGCGTCCGAGGGCGTACAGCGGGATGCGGAGCAGCTTGGCCGCATTGCCGGTGCCGAAAGAGAAGGACGCCACCCCGCGAGCCTATCGCGCGAGGTGGCGTCCCTCCGTCCGGAGCAGGGTGCCTCAGCCGGCGAGCGTCCCGAGCGTCAGGTCGACGTCGTACTCCTTGCCGCCGCGCACGTAGGTGACGGTGGCTTTGCTGCCCGCAGCCGCCGCGCGCACCTGCGCGGTGAGGTCGGTTGCGCCCGTGATGGGGACGCCGTTGAACTCGGTGACCACGTCATCGGCCTTCAGACCGGCGTCCGCCGCGGCGCCCCCGGGCGTGACGTCGGCGATGTACGCCCCGGACACCGTGGCTCCCTCAACACCCGAGGCGTCGCGGACCGAGGCGCCGAGCAGCCCGTGCGTGGCGGCACCGCCGGCGATGATCTCCTCGGACACGCGCTTGGCGATGTTCGAGGGGATCGCGAAGCCGATGCCGATCGATCCCGAGTCCTCGGAGTTGCCCGAGCTGGCGATCGCGACGTTGATCCCGATCAGCTCGCCCTTGCTGTTGACGAGCGCACCGCCGGAGTTGCCGTGGTTGATCGCGGCGTCCGTCTGGATCACGGCCACCGAGATGGAGTCCGTCATCTGCTGGCCGCCGCTGCCCGGGATGTCGAACTGGAACGGGCCCTGGCCCTCCTGTGGCGACTGCTGCTCCGGCGCATCCTCGGACGAGGAGTCCGGCAGCGCCGACGAGGCGATCTGGATGCTGCGGTTCAGCGCGCTCACGATACCGGTCGTGACCGAGTTCGCCAGGCCGAGCGGGGCGCCGAGCGCGACCGCGGTGTCTCCGACGTTGAGCTTCGACGAGTCGGCGAACTCGATCGGGGTGAGGTCCTTCGCGTCGGTGAGCTTGATGACCGCGAGGTCGTAGATCGGGTCGGTGCCCACGACCGTGGCGTCGTAGATGCGGCCGTCCGATGCGGTCACCCGGATGGTCGGGTCGGCCACGGCACCGCCGAGCGTCACGACGTGCGTGTTGGTGAGCACGTAGCCGTCCTTGCTGATGATCACGCCGGAGCCGCTGCCGGCCTCCTGCGATCCCGCGACCTCGATCGTGACGACGGAGGGGAGGGCGGCGGTGGCGACGGCCGTGGTCTCGTTGACCGATCCGGGGTTGTTCACGGTGACGGTCTGCGGGCCCTGCGCGGTGCCGGACGACGGGCGATCCTGCAAGCCCGTGAGAAGCGCACCGCCGCCGAACCCGGCGACACCTCCCACGAGGGCGGCCGCCACGACGAACGCGGCGATGCGCGTTCCTCCGCGGGACTTCTCCTTCGTCGCCGCGGGGGCGTTGCCGTCGGACGGCGCGTGGGCGCCGGAGGGCGCGGTGGCGGGGACGCCGAATGCGGCGCCCGGAGCGTTCGGAGATCGGAAGAGCGTC
>NZ_SSDM01000155.1:0-731 GCF_004794375.1 Microbacterium sp. K35
CAGCACCGCGCCGTCGGCGTCGCGGCCGAGCAGCGCCCAGGTCGCCTCCCCCACGGCGTCGGGCGCGACGCGGACGAGCGTTGAGTCGACCACGCGCACGCGGCCCTCGCGCACGACGATCACCCCGGTCTCGGCCTCGCTGCGCAGACGGTCGATCACGCCGGGCTCCTCACGGAGCTCCGCTGCGCGGTCGAAGAACGGACGCGGAATGCTCATCGACTCCCCCTTTCACGGGCGTGGCGGAGGCGGGACCGCCCCTGAGCCCACCTACCCTGGGGGCATGGGACGCTCTCCATTCACTCTAGCCGCGGCGGTGACGGCCGCACTTCCCGGCGCTGAGGTCACGGGCACCCGAGCGCTCACCGCCGACGGCGACGGCCGCTTCGACTCCGCCGTGGCCACTCTCGCCGACGGCAGGGAACTGGCGATCCGCGTGGCCGACGACGACGATGCGGCGCGCGAGCTCGCGGCCGAAGCCATCGCCTTGCGCGCGCTCACCGACGGCGCCCGCGCCATGCTGCCCTTCCGCGCCCCGGCGTACGTGGGCGAGACACGCCTGGGTGACGGACGCGCACTGGTGACCGAGCTGCTGCCCGGCTTCCAGATCGACGCCCCGATGGTGCCGGCGGGTCGTGGCGCCGCCGAGTCGATGGGCGCCGCGATCGCCGCCGTGCACGGCATGCCCACCTCCGTCGTCCGCGGAGCGGGGCTCCCCACGCGCAGCGCCGACG
>NZ_SSDM01000156.1:0-10987 GCF_004794375.1 Microbacterium sp. K35
CCCCGCCGCCGTCGCCACCCAGTGCTTCGCCATGACGCCGCCCTTCGTCGATGCCTCCGTCATGCTCCCGCCGGGGCCGTCGGTCATGACCGCTCTCCGCTGATCTCCAGGTCTGTGCGGTGGTCGCGGAAAGCCTGGACGATGCTGTCGGGTATCACGATGCCCGCGATGCCCGTCCGGGCATGCAACCCGATTCGCACACGGCGGGCGCCGCGCCGCATCGCCTCGTGGAGCGCAGCCTCCAGGCGGCGCTGACGTTCGATGGTGTCCATCCCCTCGATGTCGACGGTCGCGCCATCGTCGCCCGCTGACCAGCTCACGGTCACGCGATCCGGCGGCGGATCGCCCTCTCGTCGCGGGTCGCTCTCGGCGTGCTCGACCTCGGCCCAGAGTTCGAACGAGCGGCCGCATCGCGCCAGCCAGTCCCCCGAGAACACCGCCGTGGATGGCTCACCCGCCGCGCCGAACCACAGCGCGACGTCGACCTGAACGGACGGTTCGCGGGCGAGCGCGCCCAGGATCGGCTCGCCGCTGGAGGAGACGGCGTCGAGCGCAATCCCGACATCAGCGTGCGCACCGCTGATCGGAACGTCCGCGCTGAAGCTCATGACGCCATCGCGTCCCCGCGGGCGCCACCCGAGATCGAGGCGAGACACGACATCCATCGACACCGCTCCCGGGGTCGCGAAACCGAAAAGCGTGCAACTCAGCGCGAGACCCTGCGCGTCGTGCCCTCGCTCCGCCGTCACGGCGACTCCTTCGCGACGTCTCGGGCCAGGACGATGACGAGGAAGTCCACCGCGAAGAGGCCGGCGAGGAGAAGCAGCGTCAGACCCGGATAGGGCGGGAGCGGCCGCCAGAACAACAGAAGTGAATACAGAAGGGCCTGGATCACGGTGAAGATCGCGGAAACAGTCACGGCCGTTCTCGCCCCACTTCGCGAGCGAGCGATGAAGACCATCGGAATGCAGGTTGCAGAAGACAGCACGATGATCACCGCCAGTCCGAAACCGATGCGGTTCAGGATGTCCTCCGGAGAGGACAGCAACGGCCCGCCGCCGAACCACCCCAGCCACGTCACGAAGATCGACGCCATCTGGACCGCGGTCGTCCCTGCAATGGCGAGCAGAAACGGCATGGCACGTCTCATGCTCATTCCTCCTCTCCCCGCAGAACCGACTGATGGGCGGCGCTGGCGGACATCAAGCCTGACCTCCTGAACACGATCTTGCGGTCAGCGACCAAGAGCACGAAGAACCCGAGCGAGGCGATCACTCCCGCAGCTATCGGGAAACCGTTGGCCTGCGCGAGCAAGAACCAGGTGCACAGAGCCACCAGGAACCCCGAGATCACGGCGGCGAGAACTCTTCCCCACCATCGCGCACTCGTCCTGCGCGCAATGACTGCCGGTAGAGCTGCGATGAGAAGCACCACGAAGAACGCGACGCTCGATCTGAGCGCATCCTCTCCTGCTTCAGCCCCTCCTCGTTCACGAAGCAATGGCGCGAGAAAGACGAGCCGGTAGAGGAACCCCAGAAAGAGCGCTAGACCGGCACAGACGAGCACCACCGCGATCGGGTACCGAAGACGCTGGACGCCACTCTCCTCCTTCACTCTGCACCGTCCTCCCCGATCACCGGCTCGAACCTCCCACGGTTCCCCGCGCCGCACTCAGAATCCGCGCATTCCGACATCAACGGTCTCCATCTTTTCTCTGCACACCATGCACAAGCGTGACCGCCGCGATGCTGAGCGCACTTCCGGCTATCGATGCCACAGCGACGAAGGCAAGGACGACCGGGAAGGACCAGACGAACACGAAGCTGAGGAGGGAAAAGATCGTTGGTCCCACGGCGACCGATACCGGCCACAGGTGGGAGCGAGCGCGTCGCGGAATCATCGCGAGAAGGCTCAACGCTGTCGGAAAGATGAGTCCGAAAACCGCGCTCACGATGATCGAGCTCAGAACGTGTCCCGCGTTCCCATCAGCATGGATGGAACCCCCGGTGAAGGGGAACGAGTACAGGCCGTACATCAACCCCAAGACCGCTCCCACGATCGTGTTCGACGTCCCGACCGCAACGGCGCATGCGCGCCATCGCACCGAGTAGCTGGTGCCCAACGTGGTCATCGGCCCCTTCGTCCTTGCCTCCCCCCATGCTCCCGAAGTCTTCATTCGCGAGCACTCGCCATGCCGCACGGATCCTCCGAAACGGTCCCGTCCGCTCCGATCCACGACCCGTCGGGCCATGATTCGAGCGTCGCCTCATCGAGATCGAACTCTGCGATGAAGTTGCCTGTCGAGGTCCGCCCCTCGTCGTCGGTCGTCCTGTACACGATGGTGATGGTGACTTCCGCGAGCTGGCCGCCGGTGTACTCGTTGATCTCGACATCCCAGCTCTTCGGTAAGGCCGCTGGAAGAATCTCGCTGCCACGACGGACCGTCTCCGTGCCGCGCCCATCGACGACGAGTTGGCCGTCTCCTACGGAACCTGCTCCGTAGTACATCCGCACCCGAACGATCTCCGCGTCGCCACCACACCAGGCGATGACCGGTTCCCCGTTGCGCGCGCTGAAAGACAGCGGCGGATACAGTCCAGCGGGTTCCGGAAGGAAGGAGCAGGAGGCCAGCGCGAGAGTGGCCACGACCGTCACCGACACCGCCGTCCACAGGCGTAAGGCGAGGTTTGCCATGAGCCCTCTTCGTCGTCGCTTCATCGCGCTCCGCCGGTTCTGGAGGCTTCGGCACTCCCCCGCGCGCGAAAACGGCGAAAAGGCCGAGGTAGGGCTCGACGTCATGCCACGGACGCGCCGGGCCCTCGGCGGAGTCGCGGATGCGAACATCACCCTGACCTCCTGAACACCACCTCGGGGTCAGGGTTCGATTCGCGGTCAACGCCCGGTGCGAAGTACCAGAGCTCAACCGCGCCTTGTTCGCTCTCAAAAGCGAAGAGGGCGGGCATCGCGTTGCAGGGCGGATTCAGGCTGAACGCGATAGCGCTGGCGCCGTATCCGGCGGACCATTGGCCGGTCAGGGAAGGGAACGATGGACCGGTGTCTGGCGCGGCGTCACACCACATCGATGCCGGCCAGTCCTCCGCGCTCACCCCTCCGCCCTCATGCAGCTCGAACTCCGCCGTTCCGGACGTCGCCGTCCACACGCCGATCAGGTCGTCCTCGGACACCTCCACATCGGGCACGGCCCCACCTGAGCATCCGGCACACGCGACGACGGCGAGCCCCAGTACCGCAGCCGCGTGAAGCGGCCTCACCGCACGAGCTGAGCGCCACGAACGAGGCAGACGAAGGTTGAGCGGGGAGGCCACAGCGGCACGCTAGGGGCAGTCAAGCCGGTGGGTCTACATCCCCGGAGTGGAAATACTCGGCTGTAAGGTATTGCCGCCTCGTGCAATGCAGGGGTCCGACCGGCCTGTCTTCGCGTCGAGACACCGCCGCTCACTCGGCGCCCATGCCGCAGGGCTCGTCGCGCACCTCCCCGGAGTGATACACGTACGCACCCTCCACAAGTGAATCGATCGCGACGTTCTTGAACGACATCTCCGCGCGGTGGTCCGGCCCGGAAAGGATGACGTACACAGTGACAGGTCCGTCCAGACTCGACACCGGATACTCGCGGCTGCTGGTCATAGAGAAGTCAGGGAAGGTGTCGGGAAGGATCGGCTCACCGGAGGGCACAGCGACGGCCCGCCCCTCGTCGGCGGTCGCGGAGAAGAGCACCACCTCGTCCTCTGATCCCCACTCTTCGCGCACGGCCGTGGAGATGTAATCGATGGCCCACGCCTCATCGAGGCACTGCACCCACGCGAACCGGTCGTCGACGACTGTGAGGGCGACCGGCTCCAGGAAGACGGGTCGCGACGGCACGCATCCCGACAGGGCCGCGGCACCCATCAACCCCAGTGCGACCGCGGCGACCCGGATCACCGCCCTCTTCAGCATGACGAGTACCGTCCTTCGCGGGCGAGCCCGAGCGGGGGGGAAGTCACAGCGGCACGCTAGGGGCAGTGAAGCCGGTGGGTCTACACCCCCGGAGCGGAAATACTCGGCCGTAAGGTATTGCCGGCTCGTGCAATGGACAGGGCCTCGACCCGCGGAGCACTCGCGATCGGCGACAGGCCGAGCTCGCTCTGCAGCTTCCGTCGCGCCCGGCTGAGGGTCGTCCAGACGGTTCCCTGGCTGCACCGCAGAAGCTGAGCGATCTCGCCGGCGGCCAACCGGTCCCAGTACGCGAGAATCACGATCCGACGCTCTCGCGGCGTCAGCACCGTGTCGATCGCTCGACGCACCGCGAGCGCGTCGAGCAGGTCGCCCTGCGGCGCCCGGTGCCCGGTGCGGACGGCGTCGATCGCTCTCGCATGGGCTCGCTCACTCCGGTCGCGATCCTTGAGCTTGTTGTCGCATGCCCGCAGCAACCACACCAATCCGAGCGGGCACGCCGGATCCAGCTTGCGCCAGGCGAGGAGGAACACGTCGGCGACCACCTCGGCCACCTCCGCGTCATCGTCGAGCGTGCACTCCACATGTCGTTGCACGGCGGCCCAGTGCTGGGCGTAGATCGCGGTGAACACGCGCTCGCGCTCGGCGGCACGCTCCTCCGCGCGACGACTCACGGGGCACCCCCGCCCGCACCGGACACCGGGCGCTCAACGCCCTCCTCCCCCGACACCAGCGCTCAGAGGTAGCAGCGGATGTTGTTCGCCGAGCCGTAGACGTTGGCGGAGCCGTTCGCGTACGCCGTCGCGAGCACGGTGCTGCCGTTGCGGGCCTGGGCGTAGCCAGAGGTGCGCGCGTTGGCGATCGACCGGGTCACGAAGGTCGAGGGGATCGCGATGCTGCCGCAGCTCCCCCAGCTGAGGATGCTGCCGGAGAGGTTGTACGCGGTGTACGCGCAGATGCGACCTGTGGAGCAGCTGCCCACGGACCGGGCGCTCAGCCCGGACGAGCCGGAAGCCGCCACGAACTCCATGTCGAGCTCGGGCCAGACGATGTGACCCGGCGCAACCAGCTCGCCGCCCGGAACCTCCTCGAGCAGCTGCGCCGCCTGCGGATCGACCGCATCCGGGTTCGCCGCCCCTGATGCCGCAGTGGGCACCCCGGTCAGCACCAGCACCAGGCCCACCAGGGCCGCCATCGTCGCGCGCGTACGCCTCATTCGATCATCTCCTCGTCGAGATCCCACATGCGGTAGTCCGTGATCGAGCCAGGGGCCACGATCCCGTCGTCCACGAGCACCGTGCGCTCCACGCCCACGATGCGCCCGCTGTCGAGCGACACCAGCACGTCGTCGCTGACGGCACCGTCCGCGGCGATCACCCGGATGCCGGCGACCGGACGACCGAGCCGGTCCGTCGTCGCGCCCAGCGCCTGCGCACCGCCCGAGTCCTCGATGAGCGCGAGCAGCTCGGCGTGCTGCGCGTTCGTCAGCGTCCACTGCCCGAAGACGGAGGTGACCGCCGTCACCACGTCGAACGCACTCGGCTCCCTCGGAAGCCCGAACGCCTCCAGCAGCGACCGCACGTCGGCGGGCGTCTCTCCCGGCACCGCGACGACGGGCGTCACGAACTCGCCGGGTGCGTACGTGACGCGCGACGCCACCTCACCCGTGCTCACGACCTCGGCCTCCTGGTTGGCGACCGCGTCGCCCGGGTCGTAGGCGACACCGTTGATCGCGATCGCCTCTCCCGACAGGTCGTCGCTCCACTGGAACGTCGACAGCTGCGGCACGATCTCGGCCCGCCCGGCGTCGACGTCGACGGAGAACGACCACGATGCGGCGCGCACGGAGCGCTCAGGCGTCTCCGGCTCGTGGAACACGCCGAGGTCGGTGTCGGCCGCCGCCACGGTCTCGGCGAGTGAGGCGGATCCGTCGAACGCGAGCGGGGTGGGTGTGCCCGCAACGGCCGCGCCCTGCGGCAGCAGCACCCCGAACGCAAGAGCAGCCGACGCCGCGACGGCGGTGAGTCCCGCCGCCCACCCGACTCGGCGCGCCCGGCGACGCTGCGGCTCCCGGGAGCTGCGCAGGATGCGGTCGCGCGTCGCGATCGCCCGTGCGTCCGGTTCCGCATCGCGCGGAGTCCGCGCCGGATCCGCAGCGGTGAGCGCTCGCTCGAGCAGGGCGTTGTCAGGCATCACGCGTATCCGTCCCCTCCAGGCCCAGCGCCGCGCGAAGTCGATCCTCCGCCAGACGCAACGTCTTCCGTACCCGTGACTCCGATGCGCGCACCAGCTCCGCGATCTCCCCCACCGTGAGTCCATCCCAATACGTGAGCATGATGATACGCCGTTGGGCCGGGCTGAGGGTACCCACCGCGTGCAGCACCTCACTGCGGCCGACGAGCCCCAGCGGCGCCGGGTCGCCGGACAGCCCGTTGTGCAGCGCATCGAGTGCCCTGAGCCGGGTCGCCCCCCGTCGACCACGGGTGCGCAGACGACGGTCGGCCTCGCGCAGCAGCCACACCCGACCGGGCGGACGACTCGGTCGCAGACGCGACCACGCGGCCAGGAACACCTCCGACACGATCTCGGTGACCTCGTCGTCGTCACCGACCACGCCCTCGATGTGGTGGCGCACCGCCGCCCAGTGCTCGTCGAACACTCGTGTGAAGACCTCGTGCCGCAGCGTGTTCGGGTCCTTGCTGCGGCCGCTCATGACCGCGGGGTCGGCGGTCTGCCCGCCGCCTTCGACGTCGTGCCCCGTCTCATCTCAGAACCCGAGTCGGCCGAGCTGCTTGGGGTCGCGCTGCCACTCCTTCGCGACCTTGACGTGCAGTCCGAGGAACACCCGCGTGCCCAGCAGCTCCTCGATGCCCGTCCTTGCGCGAGCGCCCACGTCGCGCAACCGCGAGCCCTTATGGCCGATGATGATCGCCTTCTGGCTGTCGCGCTCCACCACGATCGACGCGTGCACGTCCGTCAGGTCGCTGTCCTCGCGGGGGGCGATGTCGTCCACGACCACGGCGATCGAGTGCGGGAGCTCGTCGCGCACGCCGTCGAGCGCCGCCTCGCGGATGATCTCGGCGATGCGGTCCTCGTTCGACTCGTCCGTCGTGATCCCGGCCGGATACAGCGCGGGTCCCTCGGGCATGAGCTGCAGGATCTCGTCGGCGAGCACATCGAGCTGATCGCGCGTCAGTGCCGAGAGCGGGATGACGGCCGCCCAGTCCTCGCGCAACGAGTCGACCTCCATGAGGCGCTCCGTGATCTCGTCGCGCCCCGCCGCATCGGTCTTCGTGACGATCGCGATCTTCTGCGCACGCGGGTAGCCGTCGAGCGAGGCGGCGATGCGACGATCGCCCGGTCCGACCTTCTCGGTCGCCGGCACGCAGAACCCGATCACGTCGACGTCGCCCAGCACCTGCTCCACCAGGTCGTTCAAACGCTCGCCCAGGAGGGTGCGCGGCTTGTGGATGCCGGGAGTGTCCACGATCACCAACTGCCCGTCCGGGCGGTTCAGGATGCCGCGGATCGCGCGCCGCGTCGTCTGCGGCTTCTCGCTCGTGATCGCGATCTTGTCGCCCACCAGCGCGTTCGTCAGGGTGGACTTGCCGACGTTCGGCCGACCGACGAAGGTCACGAATCCGCTCCGGGTGTCCTCAGTCATCGCGTCGCTCTCCTTCTTCCTGCACCTCGTCCGCCACCGCGGCCCTCTCGACGAACACCGTCGCGATCCCGCGGCCGCGCCCCCGAGAGGCCCCGCCGGTGAGGACCAGACCGTCCACGACCGCCGTCGCCCCGGGCTGCGGCACCTGTCCGAGCGCCTTGCCGAGCAGACCGCCGATCGAGTCGACGTCCTCATCCTCGAGCTCGAGGCCGAACAGGTCGCCGACGTCTTCCAGCGACAGCCGGGAGCTGACGCGGTAGCGTCCGGCACCGAGATCCACGAACTCCGCGGATACCTGATCGTACTCGTCGGAGATCTCGCCGACGAGCTCCTCGATCAGGTCCTCCAGGGTCACAAGCCCGGAGATCCCGCCGTGCTCGTCGATCACCAGGCACACGTGCACCGCGTCGCGCTTCATCTGCTGCAGCAGCGTCTCGGCGCGCATCGA
Organism: Microbacterium sp. K35; assembly: GCF_004794375.1. Classification (NCBI taxonomy): domain Bacteria; kingdom Bacillati; phylum Actinomycetota; class Actinomycetes; order Micrococcales; family Microbacteriaceae; genus Microbacterium; species Microbacterium sp. K35. Next base: position 8,070 of record NZ_SSDM01000156.1, read on the forward strand.
CTCCGGCACGAACGTCGCGGGGCGGGCGATCGGGCGGATCGACGCCGCGCGCCAGGCCAGGTCGTCGCGGTAGGCGAACTGCACCAGATCCTTCAGATACAGCACCCCGACCACGTCGTCGGCCTCGTCGTCCACGACCGGCATGCGCGACACCCCGCGCTGCAGGAACAGCGACATGGCCTCGTCGGTGGTGGCCTCCGCGTCCACGGTGACCATCTCGGTGCGCGGCACCATCACCGCCCGCACGAACTGGTCGGTGAAGTCGAACACCGAGTGGATGAGATCGCGGTCGTCCTCCTCGATGAGGTCGTTCGACGCGGCCTCGTCGACCATGCTCAGCAGCTGGTCCTCGCTCGAGAACGAGCTGCGACCCGTGCCGGGCGTGACCCGGTTGCCGAGCACGACCAGCCCCTGGGCGAGCGGGCCGAGGATGATGCGCAGACCGCGCACGATGCCCGCGCTCCCGCGGATCATGGCCTCGGCGTGCTGGTGGCCGAACGTGCGCGGACTGGCGCCGACGAGCACGAACGTGATGCCCGTCATCAGGATGGCCGCGGCGAGCATCGCCCACCAGATGCTCTCGAACATGATCGTGAACGCCACCGTGACGAGCACGGCCGCGGTGACCTCCGCGAGCACCCGGATGAACGCCACCGCGTTGACGTGCGCGTCGAGGTCGGCGGCGATGCGCTCGAGCGCCTTCGCCCGTCGCCCCTCGGTCGCCAGATCCGCGAGGCCGGCCCGAGACGTGACGCCGTAGGCCGCGTCGATCGCAGCCATGAGGCCGCCGAAGGCCACCAGCAGCACGGCGGCGATCAGCAGCAGGATCTCCGTCATCGGCGGCGGCGCTCGGACACGGCGAAGCCCTGGATCAGCTGCTTCTGGAGTCCGAACATCTCCCGCTCCTCCTCCGGCTCCGCGTGATCGAAGCCGAGCAGGTGCAGCAGACCGTGCGTGGTGAGCAGGATCAGCTCGTCCATCAGGGTGTGGCCGGCCGCCTGCGCCTGGGTCTCCGCGACCTGCGGGCACAGCACGATGTCGCCCAGCAGGCCGGGAGGCGTCGGGCGGTCCTCGGTGCCGGGGCGCAGCTCGTCCATCGGGAAGCTGAGCACGTCGGTCGGGCCCGGCTCGTCCATCCACTGCACGTGCAGCGCCTCCATGGCGCCCTCGTCGACCAGCACGATCGCCACCTCGGCGTCCGCGCTGACGTGCAGCTGCTCCAGGTTGAAGTCGGTGAGCCGCTGCAGCACCGTCTCGTCGACGTCGATCGCCGACTCGTTGTTGATCTCGATCATGAGAGCCCCCGTTTCGGCATCCGGTCGCGTGGTCCTGGTCGCTGCGCCCCGCGGCGCTCCGCCCTGTTGGCGAACTCCGCGGCCTGCTCGCGCTCGAACCGCTGCGCGGTGCGCTTCTCGTCGTACTCGCTGTACGCGTCGACGATGCGCCCCACGAGCGAGTGCCGCACCACGTCGTCGCTGGTCAGCCGGGTGAAGTGGATGTCGTCGATCCCGTCGAGCACCCGCGTCACGAGCCGCAGTCCCGAAGACCCCTGCGGCAGGTCGACCTGGGTGATGTCGCCCGTGACGACCATCTTGGTGCCGAAGCCCAGACGCGTCAGGAACATCTTCATCTGCTCCGGCGTCGTGTTCTGCGCCTCGTCGAGCACCACGAACGAGTCGTTGAGCGTACGACCGCGCATGTACGCGAGCGGCGCCACCTCGATCGTCCCCGTGGCCATCAGGCGCGGCACGATCTCCGGGTCCATCATCTCGTTCAGCGCGTCGTACAGCGGGCGCAGGTACGGGTCGATCTTGTCGGTGAGCGTGCCGGGCAGGAACCCCAGCCGCTCCCCCGCCTCCACCGCCGGACGGGTGAGGATGATGCGCGTGACCTCCTTGCGCTGCAGCGCCTGCACGGCCTTCGCCATCGCCAGGTAGGTCTTGCCGGTACCGGCCGGGCCGATGCCGAACACGATCGTGTTCTCCTCGATCGCGTCGACGTACTCCTTCTGTCCGAGTGTCTTCGGGCGGATCACCTTGCCGCGGGTCGACAGGATCGCCTCGCCGAGCACCTCGCTCGGGCGCGGACCGCCCTCGGTGCGGAGCATGCGTGCCGAGCTGGACACGTCGCTGGGCGCCAGGTCGTGACCGGCCTTCGTCATCGCCAGCAGCTCATCGACGAGGTTCTTCGCCTTCGCGACGGCGTCGCGCTCGCCCGTCAGGGTGATCTCGTTGCCGCGGACGAGCACCTGCACATCGCGGTGCTCGCGTTCCAGCATCCGCAGCAGGCGGTCCTGCGGACCGAGCAGCTGCACCATCGCGACACCGTCCGCGTAGATGCGTTCGGTGACGGTTTCCTGATCGTCAGAAGCCAACGAGCTTGTTCTCCTCGAGATTGCCGAGCACATGGGCGTGCACGTGGAAGACGGACTGGGCGGCGCTCGCGCCGTTGTTGAAGATGAGGCGGTACTCGCCGTTGGCGTGCTCGTCGGCGATGCGCTTCGCTGCCGCGACCATCTCGGCCAGCAGACCCGGGTCACCCGCCGCGAGCTCCGTCACGTCGCGGTACTCCTCGGTCTTCGGGATCACGAGCGCGTGCAGCGGAGCCTGCGGGTTGATGTCGCGGATCACGAACACCCGACCCGCATCGAGCAGGATCTCGCCGGGGATGTCCCCGTTCAGGATGCGCGTGAAGATCGAGGGTTCGCTCATGCGTTCAGCTTACCGGGGCCCCTGCACGCGGCGGCGGTCACCAGCGGCCGAGAGCGACCGACAGCACCGCGATCGCCGCCGGTCCGGCCGTGGACGTGCGCAGCACCGTGTCGCCGAGGAGCACGCGCTCCGCGCCCGCCGCCGTGAGCCGCTCCAGCTCCTCGGTGGAGATGCCGCCCTCGGGCCCCACCACCAGCACGAGGTCGG
>NZ_SSDM01000157.1:0-30182 GCF_004794375.1 Microbacterium sp. K35
CGCGTGGCCGGTGACCCGGTCGCGCTCGCCGAGGCCGGGCGACTGCTGTCGGCCGCGCGCACCCCGGTGATCGTCGCCGGCGGGGGAGCCGTAGACGCGGTGCATCAGGTGACCGCGATCGCCGAGCGCCTGGGCGCCCCCGTGCTCACCACCCTGAACGGCAAGGGCGTGCTCGACGAGGGCCACCCGCTGTCGCTCGGCTCGAACCTGCGCCTCGCCGCCGCGCGAGCCGTCGCCGAGGCCGCGGACGTGCTGCTCGTGGTCGGCTCGAAGCTCGGGGAGGCGGAGCTGTGGGCCCCGCGCCTCGAGGCCCGCGGAGCCGTGATCCGCATCGACATCTCCCCGGCGCAGCGTGACAAGAACCTCACCGCGACCGTCGGGATCACGGGCGACGCGGCCGCGGTGACCGATGCCCTGCTGCCGCTGCTGCCCGACACGGCCCCGACACCGCGCGACCTGTCGGCCGAACGGGCCGCGATCGAGGACGAGTCCCGCGCCACGGCCCCCGAGACGGTGGCGCTCGCGGAGGTGATCGCCGCGGCACTGCCCGACGACGCGATCGTGGCGGGCGACTCGTCGCAGATCGTGTACATGGCGCTGGGCAGCGTGCTGCGACAGGAGCATCCGCACTCCCTGCTCTACACGCCCACCTATGCCACGCTCGGCTACGGGCTGCCCGCCGCGATCGGCGCCGCCGTGGCGCAGACCGAGCGCCCCGTGGTCACGGTGATCGGCGACGGCGCGCTCATGTTCTGCGTGAACGAGCTCGTCACCGCGGTCGAGCAGCGCCTCGACCTCACGGTCGTGTGCGTCGACAACGGCGGCTACGCCGAGATCCGCCAGAACGAGGTCGACCGCGGTATGGCCCCGATCGGCGTGGATCTGGTGCAGCCCGACTGGGCCGCGCTCGCCACCGCGTTCGGCGCGACCGGGCGTCGCGTCGAGAGACGCGACGACATCGCCCCGAGCATCCGCGCCGCCATCGCCGCGGGCGGCGTGCAGCTCGTGCACCTGCCGCAGCACGCCCTCTGAGCCCTCGACACCCCGAACGAACAGGAACGAGAAATGACCGACACCATCGGCCCCGTCGACGCCTCCGTGAACCCGCGGTACTCCGGCATCGCCACCTTCGCCCGCCTGCCCCGCATCGAAGACGTGCCGCGCGCCGACATCGCCGTGGTGGGCATCCCGTTCGACTCCGGTGTGAGCTACCGCCCCGGCACGCGGTTCGGTCCGTCGCACGTGCGGGAGTCGTCGCGTCTGCTGCGCCCGTACAACCCGGCGCAGGACGTGTCGCCCTTCCAGCTCGCGCAGGTCGTCGACGCGGGCGACATCCCCGTGAACCCCTTCGACCTCACCGAGGCCGTGACCGAGGTCGAGCGCGCGGCGACGGCGCTCGGCGAGCAGGTGCAGCGCATCGTGACGATCGGCGGCGACCACACCGTGGCCCTGCCGCTGCTGCGCGCCGTGGCCGCGAAGCACGGGCCGGTCGCGGTGCTGCACTTCGACGCGCACCTCGACACGTGGGACACCTACTTCGGCGCGCCCATCACGCACGGCACGCCCTTCCGCCGCGCGAGCGAGGAGGGGCTGATCGACCTCACCGCCAGCTGCCACGTGGGCACGCGCGGACCCCTCTACTCCAAGCAGGACCTGGAGGACGACGAGCGCCTGGGGTTCTCGATCGTGTCGAGCGAGTACATCGAGGAGCACGGCGTCGAAGCCGCGATCGACCGGATCCGCACGCGCATCGGCGACAAGCCGCTGTACGTGTCGATCGACATCGACGTGCTCGACCCCGCGCACGCCCCCGGCACCGGGACCCCCGAGGCGGGAGGACTCACGAGCCGTGAGCTGCTGCGCATCCTCCGCGCGCTGCGCGACCGCGACATCGTGGGCGCCGACGTCGTGGAGGTGTCGCCCGCCTACGACCACGCGCAGATGACCGGGATCGCCGCGAGCCACGTGGTGTACGAGCTCGTGACGCTGCTGGCCGCCCGCCTGGCCTCCTGACGCGACGGGTCAGTACAGCGCCGCGAGCAGGTCGGCGAACAGCTCCTCGGCGTCGCACTCCACGCGGCGCCGCGCGAACCAGTCGCACACGTTCACGCAGTCGCGGTGCAGCAGGTCGAGCCCCTGCGGGTTCGCGATCACGTCCACGATCTGCGGCAGGTCGATCACCCGCACCCGCCCCTGGTGCACGAGCAGGTTGTACGCGGACAGGTCGCCGTGCGCGAAACCCGCCGCGGCGAACAATCGCATGAGGTCGACCACCTGCGCGTAGTGCTCCTGCAGGGTGTCGCGGTCGGCGCGCACCTGCGCGAGGCGCGGGGCTGCGGTGCCGTCGTCATCGCCGAGGAACTCCATCAGCACCTCGGTCCCGCTCACCTGCACGGGGTAGGGCACCGGGGCGCCGAGCTGCCACAGGCGGCACAGCGCCTCGAACTCCGCGAACGACCACTGCGCCGCAGCCACCGCGCGCCCGTGCTCCGACTTGCGGGCCAGGGCCCTGGTGTCGCGGGTGTTCCGGGTGCTGCGGCCCTCCGTGTACACGGCGGAGCGGTGGAAGCTTCGGTTCTCCTCGCCGCGGTAGCGCTTCGCCGCCAGCAGGGTGCGCTGCGCGGGGTCGTCGGGAACGGCGCGTTCGAGCAGGAACACGTCGGCCTCCTTGCCCGTCTTGAGGATGCCGAGCTCGGTGTCGAGCGCGCCCGCCGAGGTCACGACCCACGCGGGCCGCGGCTCGGGGCCGCGTTCGGTCGGGGTGGCGGACGGCCAGGTGGTCCAGCGCTGCCCGTCACCGGGTTCGATGTCGGCGAAGGACAGGGAGGTCTCGAGGGAATCGAAGGGGGAGGCGTCGAAGGACGCGGCTTCCGGGGAAGCGGAGGGATCGGTCACGGTGTGGCTCCGGGAAGGGAGGCCGCACGGCGATCAGGAGCGGGCGGCCTCGAGGGGAAGGTGGTCGGCGAAGGGCGCGACGACGACGGTGTTCATCTCATCGCCTCCTTCTGCTCGGGCTTCCCGGGCGACTCCCGGTGCGACGACGAGCCTACGGGGGTGCGCGGGCGCGTGTCCAGGGTCGGACGATCGGTCGGACGCGGCGGACGACCGGTCGGGCGCGGACGCACGGGCGCCGGAAGGGTGGAAGCATGACCACGACTGCCCCCGTCCCCACCGCGGCGCCCACCCGGGCCGACCGCATCCGCTACGGCGGACTCATCGCGCTCATGATCATGGGCTTCCTGCTCGTGACCGCCGAGTTCCTCCCCAACGGCGTCCTCACCGAGATGGCCGAGGGCCTCGGGGTCACCCCGGGTCAGGCGGGGCAGACGGTCACGGTCACGGCGCTGGTGGGACTCGTCGTCGCGCCCACGATCGGGCTGATCTTCCCGCGCCTCGACCGCCGGTCGCTGCTGGTGTGGATGGCGCTCGCCGCGGCCGTGTCGAACCTCGTGGTCGCGATCGCGCCGAACCTGCTGCTCGTGCTCGCCGCCCGGTTCCTCCTGGGCGCGGCGATCAGCGCCTACTGGACCATGTCGATCACGGTCGCCGCACGGCTCGCGGGGCCGGAGCACCTGGGCCGCGGGGTCATGTTCACCTCGGCCGGGGTGTCGCTGGCCACGGTCGCCGGGGTGCCGATCGGCGTGATGCTCAGCGAGGTCGTCGACTGGCGGATGGTGTTCGCGCTCGCCGGCGTGCTGATGGTGGTGCTCGCGGTCGCACTGCGCTGGGCGCTGCCGTCGGTGCCGGCCGAGCGGGCGTCGAGCCTGCGGCTGCTCGTCGACACGGTCCGCCGCCCCGGTATCGGGCTGGGCATGGTCGGGCACGTCCTCGTGGTGCTCGGGCACTTCCTCGCCTACACCTACGTGCGGCTGGCGCTCGAGCGCATCCCCGACGTCGGCGCCTCGACCATCGTGGTGCTGCTGGCGCTGTTCGGTGTCGGCGGTCTCCTCGGCAACATCTCGATCGGGCTGGTGATCGACCGGTCGTTCGCGTTCTTCGCCGTGTTCGCGCCGCTCGTGATCGCCGCCGCGGTCATCTCGATGATCCTCTTCTCCGGGTCGATCATCGGCGTCGGCGTGGTCGTGCTCGTCTGGGGCTTCGTCTTCTCGTCGTGGCTGATCGTGATCAACACGTGGGTCGGGCACCGCATGCCGGATCGCCTGGAGGCGGGCGGCAGCCTCGTGGTCGTCGGGTTCCAGGGGGCGATCACCCTCGCCGCGGGTCTGGGCGGGCTGCTCGTCGACACGCTGAGCGTGGAGCTCGCCTACGTGATCGGCGCGGTGTCGCTGCTCGCGGGTGCGGTGCTGTTCGGCCTGTCGAACCGGCTCAGCACGCGGGGCTGACGGGGCACAGGGCGGCGCCGCCTCCCGCGCGGTTCACAACTCCGCAGTTTCCCGGCGATGTGTCGCCTGCCCGTCGCCCGAGCAGTCGCATCGCCGCGGATCTGCGGAGTCGTGGGCGGCCCGCCATCGAGATCGGGCTGAGACGCGATCGGTCACCGGGACGTCGGCGGCGGGGTCGGCGCTCAGACCAGGGCGGGAGTGCGGGCGGCGGAACGCCAGGACGACGGGGTCATACCCGTGCGGCGGCGGAACGCGCGGCTGAAGCCCTCGTCGGACGCGTAGCCGAGTTCGCGCGACACGTCCGACACGGAGCGCCCGGCGTCGAGCAGGCGCTTGGCCGCGTCGATACGCACCTCCGTGACGTAGTCGGCGGGGGAGCGGCCGACCGCGACGCGGAACCGCTCGGCGAAGGTGGAGCGCGACATGGCTCCGATGGCCGCGAGGCGCTCGACCGTCCAGTCGCGTCCTGGCTCCTGGTGGATGGCGTCGACCACGCGGTCGAGGAACGGGTCGTTCGACAGCGAGGGCCAGCCCGCGGGTGCGCAGCCGTTGGCGGCCCAGGCGCGGATGACCGACATCAGCACGGTCTTCGCCATCATGCGGCAGATCACGGGGTCGCCCTGCCGTGCGGGGGAGGCCGCGGGGTCGACGAGGCCCATGTTCTCGGCGAGCGCGGCGGCCGCGGGCTCGAGCGCGTCGAATCCGGTGACGGTGAGGAACGGCGGCAGGAGGGCGGGCAGCGGTGAGGTCGCGTCGGCGAACTCGAGGTCGACCACCATGAGCGTGGTGTCTCGGTCGGCTTCCAGCACGAACGCGGTGCGGCCGAGGGTGAGGAACGCGTCACCGGCGACCAGGTGGTCGCGGCGCTCGCGGGTCTCGAGGGTGAGGCGGCGGGAGTCGGGGTCGACGCCGAGGCGGCAGCCGTCGCCGAGGGGCGGATGCCCCTGCACGCTGCCGGATGCGAGGTAGACGAGCGTCGTGGGCCCGGCCGGGATCGGGAGCAGCCCTCCGGCGGCGAGCGGGATGCGCCGCGCCACGCCGACCCGCAGCTCCACGGCGTCGAGCACGTGCGAGAGCGCGTCCGGGTCCACTGTCACCATGCCTTCGGCAACGCCCCTCCCTCGTCCGGTATTCCGGTGGGAGCCGCGATTCGGCGCCCGAGGACGGCGCGGATACTCTGGAGGGGTACCCCACCCGAGGAGTCCCGTGTTCCGCACCCCTGGCCGTCTGTACCGTGTCCTGGCGATCGCGGAGGCGATCACCTGGACGATCCTGATCGCCGCGATCATCGCCAGGGCGGTCGGCGCCCCCGGGGTCGTGGTCACGGTCGGCGGCGGCATCCACGGCTTCGTGTTCCTCGCCTATGCCGCCACGGCCGTGCTGGTGGCGCTCAACCAGCGCTGGCACCCGGGCGTCGGCGTACTGGCGGTGGCGAGCGCCGTGATCCCCTACGCCACCATCCCGATGGAGATCTGGCTGCACCGCTCCGGTCGGCTGCGCGGCGACTGGCGGCTCGACCCCACCGACGACCCCCGCGACCGCCGCTGGTACGACCGGCTGATGCGCTGGTTCCTCCGCCGCCCGTGGGTGCTCGCGGTGCTGCTGGTCGTGGGCATCGTCGCGCTCTACGTGATCCTGCTGCTGGTCGGCCCGCCCGGGGGCAAGTGAGCCGGATCCGGACTGGTTCCGGATCCGATGTCACGTTTCCCGGCGGGGAGCGTCCTTCTCTGCGGAGCCACCCCGGTTCCCGGCGCCTCGGGCGTCGCACAGAGAGGAAACCATCATGACCGAACCCGTCACGTCGCTCGACCGGCTGCACATCGCCTTCATGGAGCGGTTCAACGCCGGCGACATCGAGGGACTGCTCGCGCTCAACGCTCCCGGTGTGGTGCTCGTGCCCGCTCCGGGTCAGCCGGTGTCCGAGCCGGCGGAGGTGCGCGCGGGCCTGGAGCAGTTCGTCGGCCTCGGCGGTCCGATCACCATGACCGTCCGGAACGTGTTCGTGAACGGCACGGTCGGGCTCGTCGTGGCCGACTGGACGCTCGACGGCACCGCTCCCGACGGCTCTCCGGTGTCGCTCGCGGGCGCCACGGCCGATGTCGCGGTGTACGACGAGACCCACGGCTGGCGCATCGCGATCGACAACCCGTTCGGCACCGTCTGACCGGCTGCGTGCGGGGCGCCAGTGCGGCGCCCCGCACCGGCGATCCCCCTCCCGTCTCTCGGAGAGGGGAGGGTCGGCCGAGCGGGTCGCCCGAGTCAGGCTGAGAGCAGGTGCCGGGCACGCGTGAGGCGCTGGCGTACCGCAAGCACCGTGATGCCGAGGCGTTCCGCGATCTCGGCGGCGCTCAGCTCGTGCTCCACGCGCAGCAGCAGCGGTTCGCGCAGGCTGCGGGGGAGGCGGGCGATGGCCGCTCGCACCTCGCACAGCTGCTCCTTCGCGGCGACCTCGTCCTCCACGCGCTGCGGCGCTTCGATCGCGACCGTGTCGATGTCGTCGTGCAGCGGGGTGCGGTGGCAGCGGCGGGCGCTGTCGATCACCACGCTGCGGGCCACGGCGTCGAGCCACGCGCAGAGCGATCCCGGTGCGGCCGAACGCACGCCGGGGACCGACTGCCACGCGCGCGAGGCGATGTCCTGCGCCACGTCGTCGGCGTCGCCCACCGGGGCGCCCAGTGAGATGCTCCGACGCCGGAGTCGACCGGGGTCGGAGGCCAACAGGGCGGTGAGCCCGGCCCTGGCCTCGGCGGCGTCGACCGCGGGTGCGCGCATGGTTGTCCTTCCGGTCACTGGGGACAACGTGTCGCGTGCTCGCCGTAATCCCGCGGATGCTGACGGGGTGAGGCTACGCGCGGGACACGGGGAGGCCGGCATCGGTGAGCGCAGTGCGGACGGCGGCGACGCTGGTGAAGGCGTGCGTGCTCATGCCGAGGTCCTGCGCACGCACCACGGAGCTTGCTCGGCGAGTCGTCGATGAAGAGGATCTCCTCCGGCGGGACGGAGAGGACCGCCGCCACGTGTCGGAACGCCCGGATGTCGGGCTTGGCGTGCCCGATCTCCGCGGAGTTGAACACCCGGTCGAAGTGCTTCCCGATGCCGCTGTCGCGGAGTTCTGCGGTGATGGTGTCGGTGCCGTTCGTGAGGATGGCGCAGGTCACGCCACGGGACCGCAGCCCGTCCACGAGTGCGAGCATGTCGAGGTCCGCGGCGAACGGCGTGCGACCCCACTCCCGTGCTGCGGGCGCGGAGCCGATCATCTCGCCGACCCGGGTGATCCACTCCTCCCGGGTGAGGCGACCCGTGGTCACCGAATCGATCAGCGGTGCGGCGAAGGCGGTGCGGGCGATCGTGCCGTCCGGGAGGGCGTACCGAGCCTCCAACCCGGGGTCGTGGTCGAAGTGGCGGATGACGCCGTCGAGGTCGAAGAGCACGGCACGGATCATCCGTCCATCCTGCACGGACACTCCGTCGACCCCGGCGATACAAAGTTGAGCCGAGCCATATCAAGTTTGTTTGACACGGTCGTGCGGCCGGAGTACACTTGAGCCATCGCGACTCAGGTTTCCCTGATCGCCGCAGGTTTTCCGAACCACAACAGACTTCCCAACAAAGGAGAGAACACATGGCACGTGCTGTCGGTATCGACCTCGGAACCACCAACTCCGTCGTCAGCGTCCTCGAGGGCGGCGAGCCCAAGGTCATCGCCAATGCCGAAGGCTTCCGCACGACCCCCTCGGTCGTGGCCTTCACCAAGGACGGGGAGGTGCTCGTCGGCGAGACCGCGAAGCGCCAGGCCGTCACCAACGTCGACCGGACCATCGCCTCGGTCAAGCGCCACATGGGCACGGACTGGACCTTCGAGGTCGACGGCAAGAAGTGGACGCCGCAGGAGATCTCCGCGCGCATCCTCCAGAAGCTCAAGCGCGACGCCGAGTCGTACCTGGGCGACACCGTGACCGACGCGGTCATCACCGTCCCCGCGTACTTCAACGACGCCGAGCGCCAGGCCACCAAGGAGGCCGGTGAGATCGCGGGCCTCAACGTGCTCCGCATCATCAACGAGCCGACCGCGGCGGCCCTCGCCTACGGCCTCGACAAGGGCAAGGAAGACGAGCTCATCCTCGTCTTCGACCTCGGTGGCGGAACGTTCGACGTCTCCCTCCTCGAGGTGGGCAAGGACGACGACTTCTCCACGATCCAGGTGCGCGCCACCGCCGGTGACAACCGCCTCGGTGGAGACGACTGGGACCAGCGCCTCGTCGACTACCTGATCAAGCAGTTCAAGGAGACCACGGGCGTCGACGTCTCGGGCGACAAGATCGCGCTGCAGCGCCTCAAGGAGGCCGCGGAGCAGGCCAAGAAGGAGCTCTCCAGCTCCACCTCGACCAGCATCAACCTGCCGTACCTGTCGCTGACCGAGTCCGGCCCGGTGTCGCTGAGCGAGACCATCACCCGCGCGAAGTTCGAGGACCTCACGAAGGACCTGCTCGACCGCACCAAGAAGCCGTTCGAGGACGTGATCCGCGAGGCCGGCATCAAGGTGTCCGACATCGACCACATCGTGCTCGTGGGTGGATCGACCCGCATGCCCGCCGTCGCCGAGCTCGTCAAGCGCGAGACCGGCAAGGAGGCCAACAAGGGCGTGAACCCCGACGAGGTCGTGGCCGTCGGTGCGGCTCTGCAGGCCGGTGTGCTGAAGGGCGAGCGCAAGGACGTCCTGCTCATCGACGTGACCCCGCTCTCCCTCGGCATCGAGACCAAGGGCGGCATGATGACCAAGCTCATCGAGCGCAACACGGCCATCCCGACCAAGCGCAGCGAGACCTTCACCACGGCCGACGACAACCAGCCGTCCGTCGCGATCCAGGTCTTCCAGGGCGAGCGCGACTTCACGCGCGACAACAAGCCGCTCGGCACGTTCGAGCTGACCGGCATCGCCCCGGCGCCCCGCGGCATCCCGCAGATCGAGGTCACGTTCGACATCGACGCCAACGGCATCGTGCACGTGTCCGCGAAGGACAAGGGCACCGGCACCGAGAAGTCGATCGTCATCTCCGGCGGCTCGTCGCTGTCGAAGGAAGACATCGAGCGCATGGTGCGCGAGGCCGAGGAGCACGCCGCCGAGGACAAGGCACGCCGTGAGGCCGCCGAGACCCGCAACCAGGCCGAGACCCTGGCGTACTCCATCGAGAAGCTGATCTCCGAGAACGAGGACAAGCTCCCCGCCGACGTCAAGACCGAGGTCAAGGGCGATGTCGATGCCCTCAAGACGGCCCTGGCCGGCGACGACGACGAGGCCGTGAAGACCGCGTTCGAGAAGCTCAACCAGTCGCAGTCCAAGCTCGGCGAGGCGATCTACGCCTCCTCGCAGGCGGATGCCGCCGCCGGCGCTTCGGCTGACGGCGAGGCCCCGGCCGGTGACGCCCCCTCCTCCGAGGAAGACGTCATCGACGCCGAGGTCGTCGACGACGAGGACGAGAAGAAGTAACCATGACCGACAAGAACTTCGACGAGAACCAGAATCCTGAGTCCGCCGAAGGTCGCAGCGAGGGGTCGGACGCTCAGGCGTCCGGCCCCGCGCCGCAGAACCCGGACTCCCGCGAGGCGCAGGCCGCCGAAGGGTCGGACGAGACGCCGGTCGACGGCGCCCCCGACGACCTGACGGTGGACGACATCCTGGGCGCGACGCAGACCGGCGAGGCCGCGGCGGAAGACGCCGTGCTCGCCGACCTCGAGTCGACGCTGCTGAACGACCTCAAGCGCCTGCAGGCCGAGTACGCCAACTACCGCCGCCGCACCGAGGAACAGCGCCAGATCGAGATCGAGCGCGCCAAGGGCGAGGCCGCCAAGGGCCTCATCCCCGTGCTCGACGACCTGGGCCGCGCCGAACAGCACGGCGACCTGGTGGAGGGCACCCCCTTCGCCGTGATCGCCGACAAGGTGCGCGCCGTGGTGGAGCGTCTCGGAGTCGTGGCCTACGGCGACAAGGGCGAGGAATTCGACCCGCAGCGCCACGAGGCCATCTTCCAGCAGCCGACCCCCGGCGTCGAGAAGGCCACGGTGCTCGAGGTCGTCGAGGTGGGGTACCGCCTGGGCGACGTCGAGCTGCGTCCCGCGAAGGTCGTCGTCGCCGTCCCTGCGGAGTAGGTGATCGATGGCCAGCCAGGATTGGTTCGACAAGGACTTCTACAAGACCCTCGGGGTCACGAAGGACGTCAGCGACGCTGACCTCAAGAAGACGTACCGCAAGCTCGCGCGCAAGTATCACCCCGACTCCAATCAGGGCGATGCGAAGGCCGAGGCCAAGTTCAAGGAGATCAGCGAGGCCTACTCGGTGCTCTCCGACCCCGAGCAGCGCAAGGAGTACGACGAGATCCGCGCCATGGGCTCGGGCGCCCGCTTCACGGCCAGCGGCTCCGGGGCGGGCGGGTTCGAAGACGTCTTCAGCCGGTTCGGACAGCAGGGGCGAGGCCAGAGCGCCGACTTCGAGGACATCTTCGCGATGTTCAACCAGGGGCAGGGCAGCGGCTTCGGCGGCGGCCGGTTCGGTCAGCCGAGCGGCGGGTTCCGCGGCTTCGGCGGACCGCAGCGCGGCGCCGACGTGACCGCCCGCACCACGCTCGACTTCACCACCGCCGTGCAGGGTGAGACCATCACGCTGCAGGGCGAGGACGGCAAGCCGTTCAAGGTGAAGATCCCCGCGGGCGTCGCCGACGGGCAGAAGATCCGGCTGCGCGGCCGGGGTCGTCCGTCGCCGGACGGCGGGGAGAGCGGTGACATCGTGGTGCAGATCACGGTGCGACCGCACCCCGTGTTCACGCGCGACGGCCTCAACCTCCGCGTGGTCGTGCCGGTCACGTTCACCGAGGCCACGCTCGGTGCCACCATCGAGGTGCCGACGCTCGGCGGTGACGTGGTCAAGCTGCGCGTCGCCCCTGGCACTCCGTCCGGGCGCGTGCTGCGCGTCAAGGGCCGCGGTGTCGCGACCTCCAAGGGCACGGGCGACCTGCTCGCCGAGCTCCAGGTCGCGGTGCCGACGCACCTCGACGACGCCGCGCGCGAGGCGCTGGAGAAGTTCCAGCAGCTGGAGCCGCAGGAGAACCCGCGGGCGGAGTTGATGGCGAAGGCCCGCCGATGAGTGCGAACGCCGAGGGACGGGGGTGGAGTGCGTGATGGACGCCGACACCCCCGTCTTCGCGATCGCCGCGGCCGCCGAGCTGTCGGGCCTGCACCCGCAGACCCTCCGCCAGTACGACCGCATCGGGCTCGTGGTGCCCGGCCGCACGCCGGGCGGCTCCCGGCGGTATTCGTCGCGGAACATCGAGCAGCTGCGGGAGGTCGCGCAGCTCTCCTCCGAGGGGATGAGCCTGCCCGCGATCGCCAAGCTCCTCGACCTGGAGGACGAGAACCGGATGCTGCGCGGGCGCGTCGTCGCGCTCGAGGCCGCGCTGCGCGCCGAGCGGGAGAACCGCCCGGGCGTGCGGGTGTTCGCGGCCGGCTCGTCCGGCGTGGTCCCGATGCCCGGCGGACGACGACTGCGTCGCTCGACCGAGCTGGTGCTGTGGCACCCGCGCGGCTCGGCGTGACCTGCGCCCGACACGTTCAGGGGATGGAAAGCCGCTCTTCCTAGCGTGGGGGCAGGGAACCCCCTGGTCCGCGCCGCGCGCGGGTGTCCTGCCACGACGGAAGAACTCCTCATGACGAACACCACTGCCCACCGCCCCGCCCCCTCGCTGGGACTCCTGATCCTCCGGGTCGTCACCGGTGCGATCTTCGCCGCCCACGGCGCCCAGAAGATCTTCGAGTACACGATCCCCGGAACCATCGGCAGCTTCGCCGGCATGGGTGTGCCGTTCGCGGAGATCGCCGCGCCCGTGGTCGCCTTCGTCGAGCTGATCGGCGGCATCCTGCTGATGCTCGGGCTGTTCACCCGCCCGGTCGGCGTGGTGCTCGCGATCGACATGCTGGTCGCGCTCGTGCTCGTGCACCTGCCCGCCGGTCTCTGGGTGGGCGAGGGCGGCTACGAGTTCGTGGCCGTGCTGGGCGCGGCCGCTCTGGCCCTCGCGCTCACCGGTGCCGGGCGCTTCTCGATCGACGGGGCCGTGCTGCGGGGCCGAGCTCCCGCCTGGCTCGCCTGACCGCTCAGCCCTCGCCCCGGTCGACGCCGACCCGTCGCACCAGCACCCACGTGTTTCCGGCGTCGCCCGGCACGTGCCGGAACTCGTCGAGCGCGGCCTGCGACAGTGCCAGGCCGCGCCCGCTCTCGCTGTCCTCGCCCGGCATGGACACGGTGTCCCAGTCGATCGGGGCGGGCGGCGCGGTGTCGCGGATGTAGGCGCGCAGCTCGTCCGCCGAGACACGCACGTCGACGCTGAACACCACGTCGGTGCGCTCGTTGTGCTGCGCGATGTTGGTGGTCACTTCGCTGACGGCCAGCGCGAACAGCACCTGGTCCTCGGCGGGGATCTCCGGACCATCGACCCAGAGCCGGTCGAGCGCGTCGAGCGCGCTGTCGACCAGGGCGAGCCCGGCGGGCCCGTCGACGTGGAACGCCCGGACCTCAGCGGCCATCGAACGCCGATTCCGGCGTCGGGTAGTCGCGCAGCACGCGATCCAGGTTGGTCAGGTGGAGCACCGTGCGCACGGCCTCCGGCACGGCCGCGATCCGCAGGTCGCCCCCGGCCACGCGGGCGCTCTTGAGCCCGCCGACGAGGGCGCCGAGGCCCGAGGAGTCGACGAACTCGGTGCCGCTGAGGTCGATCGCGATGCGCGGCTGCCCCGCGGCGACGAGGTCGCTCACGGCGTTGCGCAGCAGGGGTGCGCCGGACGCGGTGAGGCGCCCTGTGATGGCGACGACGGCGTAGCCGTCCCTGGTGTCAGTGCTGACGTTCATTCGACTCCTTCTCGAGGATGGCCGCGGCGGGACCGCGGTACCGGGCGGCCTGGATGATCACGCTGAGCACGACGAGGTCGTACAGCACCCAGGCGGTGTTGACGAGAGTGCCCGTGCCGTCGGCCGTGCCGAGGAACACCCGCACCACCCCGATCACGAGCGCGACGGCGAGCACGATCATGGCGGTGAGCTGCGGCCAGATCTCGCCCCACGGCACGCCGCGCGGGTCGCGGCCGTCCTTGCGGGTGACGGCGAACGACAGCGGCCGGCCGAGCACGACGTTCGCGAAGGCCGTCCAGCAGGCACGGATCCACACCGGGAACAGGGCGAGCGAATACTGCTGGCCGCGCCAGGTCTTCACGCCCTTCGCGACCACGAGGAACAGCGCCTGGTTGATGAGGAAGTACGGCAGGAACCGCGCGAAGAAGTCCACCGACCACGCGGTCACCGGGAGCACCCCGAACACCAGGTAGATCACGGGCGCGGCGAGGTAGACGATCGCCGCGAAGCCCGACAGGTAGCTCCACATCGTGGCGAAGTACATCAGCCGCTGCCCGACCGAGAGGCCGCGCTTGGCGAGCGGGTTGTCGCGCAGCATCACCTGCAGCGTGCCCTGTGCCCACCGCAGGCGCTGCGTGAGCATGGTGCGCAGGTCTTCCGGGGCGAGCCCGTGGGCCAGGATCTCGTGGTGGTAGACGCTGCGCCAGCCGAGGGCGTGCAACTGCATCGCGGTCGCCATGTCTTCCGTGACCGAGATCGTGGCGAGCGGGAGGATCGGCTGCGCCTCGTCACCGCGGTCGAGCCGCAGCGCGTCGAGCAGTCCGCGCACGGCCTCCACCGCGGTGATGGGCGACAGGTCCGACGCCGCCAGGGCGTCGAGCCCGGCCTCGTCGACCACGACGAGCCCGAGCTCGGCATCGTGCTGCATCGGCAGCGCGCCGATCTCGGCCAGGTCGGCGCGGATGCCGTCCAGGTCGTGCGCGACCAGGATGCGGGAGGCGTTGTCGACGGCGTCGCCCACGCGTGCCGCCACCTCGGCGACCGACTCCCCGGCGGCGAGGTCTTTCCGGCCGCGCGAGATCGCGATGCGCAGCGCCCCGAGCTCGGTCGCCAGGGCGGGGTCGGTCGCGGCCTCCGCCTCCTTCGCGATCAGGGTCTCGGAGGTCTTGAGCGCCTTCGCGGCCGACTCCGTCACCTCGCGCACGTAGCCGACGATGCCGAGCTGCATGAGCGCCTCACGCCGCAGCACGGCGTTGGAGCCGCAGAAGAACGCGGCGTTCCAGCCGTCCTTGCCCTGCTGGATGGGGCCGTAGAACAGCGGTGCCTGACTGCCGAGCGGGTCGGCCTCGTCGACGTTCACGAACCACTGCGGCGTCTGCACGAGCGCGACCTCGGGGTCGTCGGCGAAGTAGCCGAGCGTGCGGTGCAGGATCAGCGGGTCGGGCACCTGGTCGGCGTCGAGGATGAGCAGGAACTCGCCGTCGGTCTGGAACAGGGCGCTGTTGAGGTTGCCGGCCTTGGCGTGCCGGGGCTTTCCCGTCCAGTCCTCCGAGCGGGTGAGGTAGGCGACACCGGCGGCGCGGGCCTCGGCTTCGAGCTCGG
The DNA here is from genome assembly GCF_004794375.1 of Microbacterium sp. K35. Lineage (NCBI taxonomy): Bacteria > Bacillati > Actinomycetota > Actinomycetes > Micrococcales > Microbacteriaceae > Microbacterium > Microbacterium sp. K35. Next base: position 14,839 of record NZ_SSDM01000157.1, read on the forward strand.
GGCGCGCCCCGTCGTCGAGGATCCACGTCGTGTGCGGGTAGGCGATGCGCTTCGCGGCCCGCGCGGTGGTCATGACGAGCTCGATCGGCTCGTCGTACGTGGTGATGAACACGTCGACCGTGCCCTGCGGCGGCGACACCGGGGCCGGGCGCTCCTTGGCGCGCCACATCGTCAGGCAGAACAGGAACGTGTCGATGAGGCTGTAGGTCTCGGCGATCACGAGCGGCACGGCGATCCACCACGCCGACCAGTTCACCGACTCCAGCCAGCGCCAGGCGACGTAGTTGACGCCGAGCAGCACCGACAGCAGCGCGAGGATGCGGATGGTCGCGAACCGGGCGGTCACGAGTCCCTCCGCACCACCACGACGGTGATGTCGTCGGTGGCGCGCTCGTCCGAGTTCGCCAGCCGCAGCGCCTCCTGCACCGCGCCGTCGGGGCCGAGTGCGGCGAGCACGCGGTCGACGTGTGCGAAGGGGTCGTCCTCGTCGAGCACGTCGAGCAGGCCGTCGCTGCAGCAGATGAAGGTGTCGCCCTCCTCCAGCGTCGTCGTGATCGGCTCCCGCGGGTCGGCGACGCCCATGCCCATGCCCAGCGGCAGATTGGTGGAGCGCAGCGGGGTCCAGGAGCGGTCGGCGCGGATCACGAACGCGAGACTGTGCCCCGCATCGATCACCTGCAGCTCACCGGTCGAGGGCTGCAGCTCGGCGACCACCGCTGTCACGAACATCGAGGTGTCGGCGAGGTCGTCCTCCAGGAGCCGGTCGACGTCGGCGACGGCCGTGGTGAGCGGACGCTCCGGGGCCGTGCGCAACGACGCGCGCACCGTGGCCGCCACGAGCGCGGGCCCGGTGCCCTTGCCCATCGCGTCGGCAAGGGTCACGCGCAGGGCGTCGCCGTGCCGCGAGAAGTCGAAGTAGTCGCCGGCGAGCATGCCGCGCGGGGCCGCGCCGGCCGCGATCGTGTAGCCCTCGACCTCGGGGAGCACGCGGGGCCGCAACGCCTGCTGCACGACCGCGGCGTGGTCGATGTCGGCGTCCTGCGCGAGCTCGGTCTGCACCCAGAACGCGAGGTCGCGGAGCAGATCCTGCTGCGAGTCGGTGAGCACGTGCGGCTCGGTGTCGAGCACGCACAGGGTGCCGATGGGCTCTCCGCCCGGGGCGTGCAGCGGGTGCCCGGCGTAGAACCGCAGGTGCGGGTCGCCCGTGACGAACGGGTTCTCGGCGAACAGGTCGGTGGCGCTCGCGTCTTCCACCACCACCGTCCGGTCCTGCGACACGGTGTAGTCGCAGAACGAGTCCTCGCGCGGGGCCTCGTTCCCCCCGAGGCCGATCTGCGCCTTGCGCCATTGCCTGTCCCGGTCGATCAGCGAGACGCTGACCATCGGTACCCCGAACATTTCTTTCGCCAGTCGCGCCACCCGGTCCACTCGCTCGTCCGGTGGTGTGTCAAGGATCCCCAGTTCCTCGAGCGCTGCCTGGCGCCGTCGCTCGTCGAACATCGCCCGCCCCTCCTACGGTCACTTCCGGTCATCCTAGGCGGAATATCGGCGGCGTGGTGCGGCCGTCGAAGGCGCGTCCAGGTGAACCACAGGAAACGGTTCTGCGCAAGCCCCGTGGCGAAACGCTTCTCCGGTCCTACTGTCCGATTCAAGGCTCGGACCGCCGACTGCGCCTCCCCCCGTCGCGCAGCACGGGCGGCCCCGATCCGGCATCGCGCGTGCCCGGCAGCCCGGGCACCACGGTCTCTCCGGCGTGCCCCCGTACGCCGGATCATCGCAGGGAAGGAGCGGGTGGATGGCACGGACGCCACGCACGCGCGATCGCTACAACCGCCGCGAGGCCCTCGCGGGGTACCTGTTCATCTCGCCCTGGATCATCGGGTTCCTGGTGTTCACGGCCGGCGCGATGATCTACAGCCTCTACATCTCGTTCAGCAGCTACAACCTGGCCACGAACACCGCCCGCCCGATCGGCATCGACAACTACGCCAACCTGTTCGACGACCCGCGGGTGGGGGTCTCGCTCGCGAACACCCTCTTCTACGTGGTGATGGCCGTGCCGCTGGAGATCGTGTTCGCGCTGGTGCTGGCGATGCTGCTCAACCGCGTCGGCCGGGGCGCCGGGTTCTTCCGGGTGCTGTACTACCTGCCGAAGATGACCCCGGCGGTCGCGACGGCGGCGGTGTTCTTCCTGCTGCTCAACGGCAACTCCGGCGCGGTGAACCAGTTCCTCCGGCTGTTCGGCATCGAGGGGCCGCAGTGGCTCGTCGACCCGGCGTGGGTGAAGCCGAGCATCGTGATGATGACGCTGTGGACGGTCGCTGGGACGATGGTGATCTTCCTCGCGGCGCTGAAGAACGTGCCCGTCGAGCTGTACGAGGTGGCGTCGCTCGACGGCGCGGGGCCCGTCCGCAAGTTCTTCTCGATCACCCTGCCGATGATCTCCGGGGCGATGTTCTTCAACGTGATCGTGCTGTCGATCGCCGCGTTCCAGATCTTCGACCAGGCGTACCTGCTGTTCTGGCGCGACCAGAGCAACTCCTCGCCGGAGGCGTCGCTGTTCTACGCCATCTACCTGTTCCAGCAGGCGTTCCGGCAGTTCAACTTCGGATTCGCGGCGGCGATGGCGTGGCTGCTGTTCGTGATCATCATGCTGATCACCCTGATCCAGGTGAAGGTCGGCAACCGCTTCGTCTACTACGAGGGAGACCGCTGATGTCGCAGACACTGCGCCCGGAACCCGTCGAGGTCGAGCGGGAGAAGAGCCCCGGAACGTTCACCACCACGGTCCCCACGCGCGGGCGCTGGCGCCGCCGGCTCCACCAGCCGAAGAGCCTCGCCGGCCGGATCGTGCTGAACGTGATCCTCGTGCTGTTCGGGCTGCTGTTCCTCTACCCGTTCGTGTGGCTGATCGCGGCGAGCCTCAAGCCGCGCGGCGAGGTGTTCGACAACGCCCTCATCCCGAAGACGTTCGTGCCGGAGAACTACGTCGAGGTGTGGAACCAGCTGCCGCTGCTGAGCTGGATGGGCAACAGCATCGCCATCGCCCTGCTGGCCGCGGGGACCGTGGCGATCTCCAGCTCGATCGTGGCGTTCGGCTTCGCGTACTTCCGCTTCCCCGGCCGCGGCCTGCTGTTCGGCCTCGTGCTCGCGACCATGATGTTGCCCGGCGCGGTGACCATGATCCCGATCTACCTGATCTGGAAGGAGACCGGGCTGCTGGGCACGTGGGTGCCGCTGTGGGGCATGAACCTGTTCGGGTCGGCGTTCTACATCTTCCTGCAGCGGCAGTTCTTCCTCGGGCTGCCGCGGGAGCTGTTCGAGGCGGCGCGGCTCGACGGGGCGAGCGCGTGGGGGCTGTTCTGGCGGATCGCGATGCCGCTGTCGATCCCGTCGTTCGTGATCGTGTTCCTGTTCGAGTTCCAGGCCAGCTGGAACAACCTGCAGGCCGCCCTCATCTACCTCAACGCCGGGTCGGTCGACCAGTTCACCGCCCCGCTCGGCATCGCCTACGCCATGACCAAGTACAGCCCCACAGCGGGAGGCCACGGCGACTACCAGTACGTCATGGTCGCGTCGCTGCTGGTGACGCTGCCGATGCTCATCCTCTTCGCCTTCGGGCAGCGCTCCTTCATCGAGGGCGTCGCCACCCAGGGGCGCAAGGGCTGACAACGCACCACCGATCGAAAAGGAGCAGTCATGCGCACACGCATGTGGGGAATCACCGCGGTCACCGCCGCATCCATCCTCGTCCTCGCCGGCTGCGGCGGGGGAGGAGGGGGAGACCAGGCCGCCGACGCCGACTTCGGTGCGGAGCCGAGCGGCACGCTGAAGGCGTGGGGGTTCGAGAACGCCGACGACGTCGGCACCTCGCGCATGGACTATGCGGCAGAGCAGTTGAGCGACGTGAAGGTCGACCTCGACGCGACGGCCTTCGACGCGCAGAAGTTCACCACCCGCATCGCGAGCGGTGACGTGCCCGACGTGGTGCAGATGGACCGCCGCTACGTCACGACCTACGCCGCGCAAGACCTCATCATGCCGCTCGACGAGTGCTTCGCCGCGCAGGACGTGACGCCGCGCGACCACTGGTACCCGTTCGTGGTCGACGACGTGACCTACGAGGATGCGGTGTGGGCGGTGCCGCAGTTCTACCAGCCGCCGGCGATCCTGCTGAACAAGGCCGTGCTCGACGAGGCCGGGGTGACCGCGGAGGAGATCGACACCTCGCAGCCCGACGTGCTGCTCGGAGCGATCGCGAAGATGTACCAGGAGTCGGGCGGCGTGCCGTCGCGGCTCGGCTTCGACCCGGTCGCCACCGGCCAGGCGGGGCTGTGGATCCTCGGCATGGGCGGTCAGCTCAACGACGCCGACGGCGCTCCCACCCTGGACGACCCGAGCAACGTCGCGGGCATCGAGATGCTCAAGCAGATCACCGACGCGCAGGGCGGCTTCGCGGCGGTGAAGAGCTTCACTGACTCGTTCGACGCGTTCGGCGACCAGAACCAGTTCGTGGCGAAGCAGGTCGGCTCGCAGGTGAACGCCCAGTGGTATCCCAACGTGCTCAGCCCCTATGCCGACCAGATCCAGTTGGAGGCGGTGCCGTTCCTCAACAGCGACGGGGAGCCGTTCTCGGTCGCGTCCGGCACGGCGTTCGTGATCCCCGTCGGGGCGAAGAATCCCGCGGCAGCGTGCGCGTGGATGGTGAACCTCACCTCGGACGACGCGTGGATGGCGGCGGGCGACGCGCGGGCGAAGACCATCGAGGAGGAGGGCGGCATCAACACCGGGCTGTTCACCGGCTCGCCCTCGGCCGACCAGGCCATCCGCGAGAAGTTCGTGACCGAGAGCGGCAACGCCGGCTTCGACCAGGTGATCTCCACGTACTACGACGTGGTCGACTACGGGAAGTCGTTCGGCTCGTCGCCCGCGGGGCAGGAGATCCAGAACGAGCTGAACAACGCCATCACCGCGGCGCTGCTCGGCGACAAGTCGCCCGAGGACGCGTTGAAGGATGCGCAGGACGCCGCGATGCGCGCCTACGAGAACGCCACGGCGGGCTGAACCCCGGAGGGGCGTGGGTGGGGGCGGCTTCGCCCCCACCCACGGTTGTGATGGTGATCGCTAGGAGTGCCCGACAACGGTGACGACGATCTGCACGATCCCGAACACGATGAATCCGGCGCCGCCGACGAGGATCCCCTTCTCTCCGCGATGCTCGAACGTGTCGGCCACGGGCTGACCGTAGAACCGTCGGAACCACCGCAGGGCGAACCGCAAGAACGCGTGCCTGGCGAGAAGAAGTGCGACTCCGACCGTCACGATCACGAGCCCGATAACAACGCCGAGGATCATTCGACGGTGAGTCCTTTCACCTAGATCGCCTTTCCATCGGTCGATGTCACCGTCCCTGCCGAGGGCCAGGTCTGAGACCTCGTCGAGGGTGATTCTCCACGCACGCCATCATCTCCGCCGGCGGCGCGGTGGTTCGCCTCTGTCGCTCGCGTCGGATACTCCGGGTCGAACGAGAGCAGGTCGCGGTAGCGGCGGTTGGTGAGGAGGCCCGGGTGCCGTCCCTCCACTTCCGCGCGTAGTCGAGAGAGCATCTGATCCGATGCCTCGACCAGTTCCTGTGCCGAGACGAAGGCCGGCCGTTCGCTGTCGTCGGCGACGATCTCGATCCGAGTGCCTCGCGGGGCGAAGTGGAGGCACCGCTCCGATCCGAGGATCTCCAGCGTGTGCGGTTCACCGCGCTGGATCACGTGGGCCGCGTTCGTCATCTGGAGCGCGAAGCCGAGTATCGGCAACCAGCCCCACCGCATGCTGTGGTCTGCGTCGTCCGTCATGAGCACGATGTCACCGAGGAAACGCCAGTAGCCCAGCGACACGTCGTCGATCCGATCCCACGCCACGTCGTCTGCGCTCGCGTCCCGATGTATCCGGTAGTCGAGGGTCAGCATGGTTCCCTTCCTTTCACGACGGCGAGGCAGTCGGTCATGTGATGGCCGAGAAGAGAAAGAGCACGCCGCCCACGAAGACCACCACGCCGACCAGGAGAAGGCCACTCCCGCCGTAGAGCAGGCGGCGGTCGAGATGCGGAAGCCCTGACAGGCCGCGATCGGTGTGCCACGTCGCACGGTGCGACCAGCATCGGCTCAACAGGAGTGCACCAGTGATGCAGGTGGCGAGACCGACGGCGACCACGCCGACGGTCAGTACCTCACCCCACGGCGGCCCTATCTCCCCGAGACGCACGAGTGATGCCTCACCTCGGCCATCGCCCAGCCGTCGAGGCAGAGAGACGGCGAGAACGAAGCAACCGATCGCCACGAGGAACTGAATCAGGCTCACGCCCAGACCGACGGTGGATGCAGGCAGTGTGAGCCGCCCCGTCATGCCCGCGGCTTTCACATTGCGCCCCACGCGTTCACGATGAACGGCGACGACGGTAGCGGAGGTCACCAGAAGCGCACTCATTGTCAGGAAGGCAACCGTCAGGAGTGCGGACATTCGTCCGGCCTGATCATTCGATCGATGGTGAGCACCGGCGCCGAGGATTCCGTCTTCGCGATGTGAATCTCGCCCGGAATCACACCGCGCAGGATGACGGAGCCCGGATGCTGCGTCACGCGGTCCAGCACGATCGTGCCGAGTCCCTCCGGATCGTGGACGTGGAAGTGGCTGGCGCCGGTGATCGTCACGGTGAAGGGAAATCGCTCCCAGCTCGCCCTCCGAAACGAGGGGAATTTGCGTCCGCCGGTCTTCCTCGCTTCGTAGAGAAGTCGTCCGCCCTGAAGATCCGCGCAGCCCGCCACCTCGAAGACGCCGGCGTTGACGCGCGCCGCATGAAGGTCGAGGACGGGCTCGTCGACGTCGTCGAGGGTGATTGTCTCCACGACCCCATCATTCCCGACCGTGAGGTCGGTCAACCAGTGGCAACGGCCTGCGGGCTTCCGGGAGGGAGAAGCACGCATTCCTTCCCGCGCCGGGGTGTTCGTCGCCGGCACACCGCTGAGGTCAATGGATACTCAGGCCCAGCGCCGCGCGCATCGTCCTCGCGAGCCGGAGGACGCCGTTCCGCCTGCCGATGGTCGAGGGTAGCCACACGCGCCGACCGCTCGTCATCTCGACCTCGATCATCCGGACGGACCCGACGACAGGCAGCCATCCGACGGAGGCACCGCCCATGCCGAAGTAGGGGACCAGCTCCACAGCCGACACCTCGCCGGCCCTGAAGCGCTGCGTACGGAACCAGGAGACCACCTTCACCGCTCCAGGCGAGACCCAGACGCCGAGCCAGGCGGAACGCACGAGCGCGGCGGCGACGAATGCGTAGACGGGAAGCCCGATCCACCACATGCTGCTCTCGTGCCCCAGTAGCACGAACAGTCCGGTCGCCGTTGCTCCCCACAGAAGTGCCCCGATCCGTGCTCCGGTCGATGCGCTCTGTGCATCAGCCGCCTCCGCGGGCGCGGACGAGAACGACGCGATCATCATGACGGCCCGCCCGTCAGTCCAAGGGCGACGGTCGCCCATCGAACGGGCGAGTCGATGGAGTTCTCTGGAGCGTTCATCGTTGCCCCGCTGCTGCAACAGCACCGCGAGATTGTGGGCCGCTGTGCGCGTCACCGGTGGCGATCCCGAGCCAGTACGCCGCTTCGGCCGCGTCGGTGCTGTCCGGCGTTTCGCTCAGGAGGTTGCCGAGGAGGAGCGCCGCTCCGTATACCTCGGCCTCGCCGGCCCACTCCGTCCATGCCCGCCCCTCCTCGACCAGCCCCTCACTCAGCAGGAGCCGCGCCAACGGAAGCGCGAACTCCGGAGACTCCTGGAGGCCCGCCGTGAGGAGGCGCTCGATCTCTCGTGGATCGCCGGGTTCCGTAGTGAGGACCAGGCTCTCCCCGAGTAGACCCTCCAGCCGTGCGTGACCGTCCGGGCGAAGATCGAGTGCGGCTCGAAGGTGCACCACCGCCTGGTCGTGATCACCCAGCCAGTTCTCGCCCTCGCCGAGAGCAGCGAGGGCATCCCACGACCCGGCGCTCGCGGCCTCACGGAACATCGACAGCGCCAGACGTTCATCGACATCCCAGACGATCGCTGCCAGGTGAAAGAGACCATCCGCGTTGGGGTCGATCCGTTCGGGAAGGTGATCGATACTGAGGTCCGGAATCGGTGCCCGGAGAAGCTCACGATCGACGTCACCGGAAGGGCGCGCGTTGTCGCGAAGGAAAGACAGGAAGCCGCGCTCGCCGAATCCCTGTGCTCCGTACATCCGTCGACGTGTCACAGGAGGATGTTCTGGATCGCCCCGGCAACTCCGGCTGCCGTCATCGCCAGTCCGATACAGGTGATGCCGACCCCGACCGTGCCCATCATCCACGGCGTCTGCCGACCCGCCGACGCCCGCGCATACCGCTCGCCGAGCATCGACTTCTGCGCGGAGAACATGAACCCGTTGAGACGGGTGCGGTGACGAATCACCACAATGCCCAACACGATCACCAGCACCCCGACCAGCAGATTCGGAACGACGGTATCGACACTGATGTCGGGCATTCTCACCGCTCCTGTCGATGGTGGAGTTTCTTCCGACACTGTGGCATGAATCCGCTCATGCGGGAAAGGTCCGATGGGGAGCATCCAACATCCGCTCCGGTGCGGAATACACCTCGCGGCGTGACGCCACATACCGTTCCCAGTGGCGCATCAGAGCATCGATCCCCACTTCCTCTCCTTCCGGTGGCGGCATCCACCTCACCATTCCGGAGATCTCGGGCGGAAACTCCAGGTCTGCAGCCAGAAGTTCGACGATGCCGAGCACGTCGGCGAATCTGTCTCGATTGTCGTAGAGCCACGCCATGAAAAGGTAGGTCCAGATACCCAGGGCACTTCGGTCGCTTTCCTCCGTGGGCGTGGGGACGAGTCGGCTCACCTTCTCCGCGAAGTTCCACTCGTCGGCCGCTGTCAACTCGAAAACCTCGGGTCGCATCCGCTGACCTTCGCGAATCGCCTGATCCACGACCCGTATCCCCTCGGAAGGGCCGACCCACCCCCTGCGCAAGCCGAGATCCAATTCGGGCAGCGTCATCCGTGACCGGCGTGTGATGTCATCGCCATCCAGATCGATGCTGAGGAGGTCCTCGCTCATGGCACTCCAATCAATCTCTGCGGTCATGCCAGCACTCGAAACAACCCCAGGGCCAACAGGGCGCCACCGAAGAGCAGGAACCCGGTCGCGATGACGATGATGCCCCGCATTCGGGGCATTCTCCGGGAGACCTCCTGCGGGGAGAGCCGATCCTCGCTCAGAACGGCGGCGTAGCGCGCGCGGACGAACGCCAGCAGGCGCGTTCGTGCAAGGAGCTTGATGGCTCCCGCGAGGAGAATGGCGATGCCACTGGCGATACACGCCACCGTGAACGTCTGCATTCCGGTCACACCCGCACGAACACGCCCGCGAGGAGTGCGATGACCCCGAATACGATCAGTGCGATGCCGCACGCGCCCACCCACGCGGCGCTGCCACGTTTGGCGACCTCGCGGCCCGGGGCGCCACCGAGGGCGCGATTGGCGTCAGCGGTGATGTCGAAGAGCTTGTGACGGTGGCGCACCACGAGCGGGCCGAGAACGAGGAGGACGACCCCCAATCCGAGCGAGAAGTAGTTATCCGCAGACATCAGGCCCCCTTGCTATCGACCAGGAGTGGCTCCAATTGAGATTCAAGATCCCACAGCACGGTAGCGCTGGCATCATCGAGGCCGGGTAGGCCTCTCTCATGGGTCGACGCCAACCAATCGTAAAGAACCAGTGCTTCGCTCGAGCTCAGGTAGAGCTTCAGTTCCCCTTCCGGCATTGCGTACCTTTCACTCAACGGGGAGCCCTGCCGGGTCCCAGCGCCAACGGTGTCGTACGGACGACGCGGGCGGCGGAGTCCCACCGTGGGGACATGCTGCGCACCTCCTGATCCGTATGCGAGCCGAAGTCGGGAATCTCTCCGAGCGCCGCCACGTCGAGCGAGTGGAAGACAGCGCTCCTCCCACGGACCCGAAGATCTGCCCCCGGAGTCAATGCGAGATGAAGTTCCAGTCCCGCGTCGAGTGACCGGGCCGAAGAGCCCACCACTTTCCACGACGTCCTGTGACGGTCGGTGACACCGGACCACTCCAGCAGACCCACGCCTCTCAGAACGAGAAGCCCCGTGTTCGTTTCGTCGAGCTGTAGAGCGGTCCGCAGATCGCACAGGATGCCCAGAGTGGCGGTGATGGCGTCGAAGTGCACGGCATTCACCTGGGCTTCGAGAAACGCATCCTCTTCGGAAATGAAGGGGTCTTCGTCCTTCGTGTCTTCTGGAGCGTCGGCGAAAAGCAGCTCACTGAGCGTGATCACGGGGAAGCGATCGGTGCGACGGAGTGTGAGTGCGGTGTCAGATGCTCGGAGAAGGGCGCGACCGCCTGCCCGTGTCTGGTCATCGAATGCGTAGCCCTTCGGGTGAGGACGCCGCCACGTCGTCGTCGGCGGCCAGGTTCGGACTGAGGTCAAGCGCGGATCCAGGATCGGCGAACCTGGACGGGGAGATTATGTCATGCCCCCGCGGCGGCTGGTGGAGCCGCGACGCCGCTGACCGTGCACGATGCGCTCCGCCCCCCGAACAAAAGCCCTGGTGCACTGAAATCGATTTCGGTATCGTCGGCCTCCACACCCCTGTCGCTCGCCGAGGAGCCGCATGTCCCGCACCCGTGCCCGTCGCTCGACCGCCCTGCTCGCCGCCGCCGCCCTGGCGGTGAGCCTCGCCGCGTGCGCCGGGGGAGGGGTGCCCGTGGAGCTCGATCCCGACCCCGACAAGCCGTTCGTGCTGACCGGGATCTCCGGGCTCACCGAGGTCGCGCAGCTGACCGGACCGGCGGGCATCAACGACACCGAGGCGGTCGGCGTGGCGGGCACCGATCTAGGCTCGATGACCACCGTGGGCGACCGCACCTGGTTCTTCTTCGGCGACACGTTCGGCGAGCGCGCACCGGGCACGACCGGCGGTCAGGGCGGGCAGTGGCGCTCCAATGTGGCCGCCTGGACGACCGACGACGACCCGACCGACGGCATCTTCTTCGACGGCTGGGTGGCCGACGGGATCGGGCTCGCGGCCCCGCTGATCGAGGGCGACCACGACCCCAACAACGGCTCCGGCGAGGTCACCAAGATCCCCACCGCGGGCTTCGCGATCGGCGACACGATCTACGTCTCCTACATGTCGGTGAGCTACTGGGGCGACCCCGGCGCGTGGGATGCGAACCGCTCCGCCCTCGTCGTCTCGCGGGATGACGGGCAGGCCTGGGCTCCCGTCGAGGGCATCGAGTGGCCAGGTGACTCCGGTTTCGTGCAGTTCGCGACAGCCCCCGTCGCCGCCGACGGCGAGGACTGGATCTACCTGTGGGCGATCCCCTCCGGGCGGTTCGGGGAGGTGCGGCTGATGCGGGTGCCGGCCACCGAGGAGGCTGTGGAGGACCAGGGCTCCTACTCGTACTTCGCGGGCCTCGACGGCGACGAACCGGTGTGGTCGGACGACCTGGACGACGCGCAGGTCGTCGTCGAGGGCACGATCGGCGAGCTGTCGGTGATGTGGTCGACGTACCTGGAGCGCTGGATCATGACCTACTCCGACGCCGGCAACGCCTACATCCGCGAGGGCATCACCCCGTGGGGCCCCTGGGGCGAGCCGATCGAGCTCGTGCCCGGCGACGACTACCCGGGGCTCTACGGCCCCTACCTCGACCCGCGGTACGTCTCGGACGACGGTCGGCGCATCTACTTCACGCTCTCGCTCTGGGATCCGTACAACGTGTTCTGGTTCGCCGCCGACCTCGACCGCGCCGACGGATGAGCAGCCCGCCGCCGACTATTGCGCATGAAATCGATTTCGCATAACCTGGCGCATACCCGATCAGAGTGGATCGACGCGAGCTGGTCGGCACCCCCACCCGGCGGCAGCCGGGACACAGCATGACTCGAAGACGAGTGACGTCCTGAGGAGGACCAATGCGCAAGACACGCAGTCGCATGTGGAAGGTCGCAGCATCCGTGGTGGTGGCGGGCATCGCCCTCAGCGGATGCTCCGGGGGCGGCGGCGGGGGCGGAGGCGCCGGAGCCGAAGGGGAGCCGGACAGCGGCGAGCTCAATTTCGTCTACATGGGAGACGCCGACCAGCAGAAGGCGTTCAACGCGCTGTTCGCCGAGTTCAACAAGCAGTACCCCGACATCAAGCTCAAGGCCGTCGGCATCCCCAGCGGCAACTGGGCCACGTTCTCCACCACGGTCGCGACGCGTCTCGCCGGCGGGCAGAAGATCGACATCATCCAGGTCGCCACCGAGGGGCAGCGGCTGTTCGCCTCGAAGGGCATCCTCGCCGACCTCGCGCCCTACATCGAGCAGGACCAAGACGTCGTCGACGACTACTGGGACGACATCAGCCCCAACCTGCAGAAGTTCAACGAGGAGTTCGCGGCGGGCCCCGACGGCGAGACCGTGTTCATCCCCGGCGGGTTCAACACCATGGCCATGTACCTCAACAAAGACGTGTTCGAGAAGGCCGGAGTCGCCATCCCCGAAGACGGCAACTGGACGTGGGACGAGTTCGTCGCGGCCGGGAAGCAGATCAAGGAGAAGACCGGCGCCTACCTCGTCGGCGCCGGCTCCGGCTACTTCGTCGACGTGATGCCGTGGCTCACCACCAACGGCGGCAGCACGTTCAACGCCGACTGGAGCGAGCCCACCTACAACTCCCCGGAGGCGGTCGAGTCGGCCGAGTTCGCCCGCAGCCTCGTCGAGATGGGCCTGGCCCCGAAGCCCGGCGGCCAGTTCGACGGCAACACCGCGTTCAAGCAGGGCAAGCTCGCGATCCTCAGCGGCGGACGCTGGCCCGTGCTCGGTGTGCGCGAGCTCGACATGGTCGACAAGACCGTGGTCGTGAACTGGCCCACAAAGACCGGCAACGGCTCGCCGGTCGGCTGGGACGCCTGGAACATCGCCAAGAACAGCGACAACAAGCAGGCCGCGTGGACCTTCATCAAGTTCCTCATGTCGGAGGAGGCCGGCAGCTACTTCGCCGAGATCGGCGGCACCATCGTGCCGGCGCGGGAGTCGGTCGCGAACTCGCCCGCCTTCACCGACAACGCCCCCGAGGGCACCATCCGGCTGAGCGAGGCGATGGACTTCGCCACCCCGATCCCCTCGATCGACCAGGGCGCCGAGGCGCAGAAGGTCATCGAGGAGGCGTGGGGCACGATCATCGCCGGTCAGGGCGAGGCGCAGAAGACCCTCGACGCGGCGCAGGCGGAGCTGGAGCAGCTGGTCGGTGAGTAGCATCGCCACCGCCCCCACGGTGCGGCGCCCGGGAGCAGAGCTCCTGCGGCGTCGCACCGCGACCGCGGGCTGGATGTTCGTCAGTCCCGCGCTGCTGCTGTTCCTCGTCTTCGTCGCCGGGCCGTTCGTGTTCGCGATCGCCCTGGCGTTCCTGAAGTGGGACATGCTGACCACCCCGGAGTTCGTCGGCGCCGACAACTTCGTGCGCCTGTTCTCCGACCCGATCCTGCCGCAGGTGCTGCTGAACACGTTCGTGTTCGCGTTCGCCTCGATCGTCACCCACCTGGTGTTCGGGCTGCTGCTCGCCCTCGCGGTCAACCGGGTCGCGAGCCGCGTGCTCGGCTACTTCGCCCGCGTCGCGATCTTCTTCCCGTTCCTGATCTCCTGGGCCGCGGTCGCCCTGCTGTGGAAGTACGTGCTCGACCCGACGTTCGGCTACGTGGCGCAGTACGCGGCGACGTTCGGCATCGAGCTGCCCAACTTCTTCGCCGACCCCGCCTGGGCCATGCCCGCGATCATCTTCATCGACCTGTGGCACACGGTCGGCTTCACGTTCATCATCATGCTCGCCGGGCTCCAGACCGTGCCCACCGAGCTCGTCGAGGCCGCCCGCACCGACGGCGCGACCTCGTGGCAGATCTTCTGGAACGTGACGCTGCCGCTCATGTCGCCCACCATGTTCTTCGCCACGATCATCACCTTCATCGGTGCGTTCCAGATCTTCGACCCGATCCAGATCATCACCAAGGGCGGACCGCAGAACTCCACCACGACGATCATCATGTACCTCTACGAGAAGGGCTTCCAGGCCTTCGACATGGGGTACGCCGCCGCGGTCGCCCTGCTCGTGTTCGTCATCATCATGGGCGTCACCGTGCTGCAGTTCCTCGGCCGACGGAAGTGGGTGCACGAATCATGACCGTTCTTCCCCCCACCGTGGAGCCGCGGACCGACGTGCTCACCCGCGTCGAACGACAGCGCCGCCGCCGCCGTCACCGCCCCACCGTCGGCGGCGTGATCGTCGACGTGGTGCTCGTCGTGTTCGGCATCCTGATGCTGTCGCCGCTGTTCTGGCTGATCGTGCAGAGCTTCACCGAGCCGGAGTTCGCGTTCGCCGACCCGCCGCGCTGGCTGCCGATCCCGTTCACCACGCAGAACTTCGCCGACGTGTTCGAGTACATGCCGTTCTTCCAGCAGTTCGGCAACTCGCTCGCGCTGGCGCTCATCTCCACCGTCGGAGCGCTGTTCTTCTCGGTGCTCGCCGCCTACGCGTTCGCGCGCATCGACTTCCGCGGCAGCCGCGTGCTGCTGGTCGTGATGCTGTCGGCGCTCATGGTGCCGGGACAGCTCGTCATCATCCCGATCTTCATCATGATGCGACAGCTCGGACTCGTCGACACCCTCGCCTCGCTGTGGCTGCCCGCGCTGATCAACGTGTTCCAGATCTTCTTCCTGTCGCAGTACTTCAAGACGATCCCGCGCGAGCTCGACGAGGCCGCGCGGCTCGACGGTGCCGGACACCTGTGGATCCTGTTCCGGATGCTCATCCCGCTCTCGGCCCCCGCGGTCGCGGCCCTCGCGATCCTGGGGTTCGAGGCCTCGTGGAACGGGTACTTCGGGCCGCTCATCTTCCTGTCCAGCCCGGAGAACATGACCCTGCCCCTCGGGCTCGTCACGCTGCAGAACGGCTTCGGCGCCGCACCCGCGGTGATCGTGTTCGCCGCCATCACCATGGTCGTGGTGCCGCTGCTCGTGGTGTTCCTGGCCTTCCAGCGGCAGATCGTGGAGAGCGTCGCATCGACGGGGCTGAAGGGATGAGCAGGGTGGATCCGCGTACTCGCACGGCGGGGTCTGGTGCTGCGGGCTCCGCGGGCGTTGCCGACGCGACGGCGGCCGCCCGTGCCGCCGGTTTCGCTCCCGCTGCGGTCGACCCGGTGCTGCTGCGCCTTCCGGCCGCGCGCCGCACACACCCCCACCCCAGAAGGGAAGAACCC
>NZ_SSDM01000158.1:0-39183 GCF_004794375.1 Microbacterium sp. K35
ACGACCGCGGTGCCGAGCGCCTTCCCGCTGACCGGTTCGCGGGCGACCGCCCGGATGACCGCGTCGCGGACGACCGTCGCGACGCCGATGCGACCGCGGCCTTCCCGACTCCCGGGGCGGCCTCCTGGTCGCCGCGTCACGAGGAGTCGTCCATGGCGGACACGGCATACGCCCCGCACGCCGACGACGCCGACACGCGCATCGTCCCGTCGGAGCCGTACGTCGGGACAGCCGGCGCCGCCGCTGCTCAGCCTCAGCCGATCTTCGTGCAGGCTCCCGAGCCGCCGCGCGACCGTGGCAACCGTGGAACGGCCGGGGCGATCGGCCTTCTGGCGACGGTCGCCTTCGCGATCCTGTACCTCGGTACCGCGGTCGGGCTGCGCGCCATCGCCGGAGATGTCACGGGCGAGAACATCGGCGACGCCTTCCTGGCGCCGCTGCTCACGTGGGGCTACTGGACGCCCGTCGTCGTGTTCTTCCTCGGCTTCTGGCTCCTCGGTGCGATCATCAACCGCGGCCGCTGGGGCCTCTGGGTGGTGTTCGGCATCATCGTCGGGCTCATCGCGTACGCGGGACACATCCTGGGACAGCTGTTCGAGGCGCCGTTCTGGAAGCTCACCGCTTCGCAGGGCCTGGAGCTCGCGGGGGAGCAGCTGCTCGCCCCGCTCGCCATCGCTGCCTTCGTGTTCGCCAGGGAGCTGACCATCTGGTTCGGTGCCTGGGTGGCCCGCAGCGGCGCCCGCAAGACGGAGCTGAACGCCGAGGCGCAGCGCGAGTACGAGCGCACCCTCGAAGCCGGCCCGACGCTGGCGAGGTAGTCACGCACGCCACCACGCCGAACCCCCGCGGGCCCGAGTCCGCGGGGGTTTCGCCTGTCCTCGCGGTGGTGCTCGCCTCCATCGGGTTCTTCGCGCTGTCGGTGTTCGGGCTGGGCGCGCTGAGCGTGGCGACGGATCGGGACATCATCGCGGTGGAGGGCCTCGGCCAGGTGCCGGGTGTGGTGGGCATGATCCTGGCGGTGGTCGCGTTCGCTCTGTCGCTCGGCGCGACGCTGCGGCGCCGGCGTCCGTCGTTCGGCTCCGCGCTGGTGATCGCACTCCTCACCGCGCTGGTCCATCTCGCGACGCTGTGGATTGCGGTGCTGGCTGCCGCAGAGAGCCTCATCATCGCGACGGCCGTCGCGGGAGACCTCGTCCGGGGCGGCGCTAGCGCGGTGGTCCTGGTGGCGGCGGCGATCGCGGGCTGGAGCGGTATCGCCCTCCGTCGGACCCGCAGCGAACGTCCGCGATGGCCCTGGGAGCACGACGAGGGGGAGTGACCCCCCGCAAATCCGCGCGGGGAGCGGTGACGCGCCGTACGCTGGTGTCGTGGAGCGCTCACTGGAGACGCAGGTGGACCAGGCCGTCGAGGCGTGGCTGCGCTGGGTGCCGCGCTGGGAGCCGGCCACCCACCGCGGCCGGGTCGCGCCGTGCCGTCGCTGTCTCGGTTCGCCCATCCTCGCCGCGGCCGGGATCGCGGGCGACACACCCCACGGGGTGCAGCACGGGCTGTCGACGCGCATCAAGACGATCGTCGACCACGCGGTCGCGGACTACACGGCCCGCAACCTTCCGATGCTCCAGCGCGAGCTCGACAGCCAAGCGGCCAGGAACAGAGCACGCAGCTACCGCCCGACCGAGGACCTGGCTCCCGAGTTCGAGGGCCTGCCGCTCGACCCGGAGCCGGTTCCTGGCGCACCGTTCCTGTTCACGATCGCCGGTCTCGCCGACGACTCCGCGGCGGAGCTCCCGCCGCTGCCGCCCCTGTCGGAGGAGGCGAAGATCGCGCTACGGCAGGAAGTGGCCCTCGCCGACGAGTACGCGAACCTCATCGGCCGCGAGATCTGCGGCCTGCTGCTGCGCCACCGCGTCTCCATTCAGGCGGCGGTGTCCCAGCACGTCGAACCGCAGATCGAAGCCATGCTCGCCGAACTCACGGAGTCGCTCGACTCCCCGTTCGGCCCCGACGTGAGCTGAGGCGGCGCCGGTCGCCCTCATTTGACCGCGTTGGTTACGCGGCATTACACTTGATCAGGTGTGTGCACGTCCTGACGTGCGCGCTGGGCGTCGGCCCCATGCCGGTCCGCCCCCACGGCATACCCACCACACCAAAAGCTCGCCGGTTCCGGCGTGCCGGTGGGTCATGATGTGAAACCCATCACGCTGTCACCGTGCAGCACTATGAGGAGAGAACGTGCCAACCATTCAGCAGTTGGTTCGCAAGGGTCGCTCGCCCAAGGTCTCGAAGACCAAGGCGCCGGCGCTCAAGTCGAACCCGCAGCAGGCCGGGGTCTGCACCCGCGTCTACACCACCACCCCGAAGAAGCCGAACTCGGCGATGCGCAAGGTCGCCCGTGTGAAGCTCCGCAACGGGACCGAGGTCACCGCGTACATCCCCGGTGAGGGCCACAACCTGCAGGAGCACTCGCTGGTGCTCGTCCGCGGCGGTCGCGTGAAGGACCTCCCCGGTGTGCGTTACAAGATCGTCCGTGGCGCCCTGGACACCCAGGCCGTCAAGAACCGTAAGCAGGCTCGTTCCCGCTACGGCGCGAAGAAGGGTTGAGTTAGATGCCTCGTAAGGGTCCCGCCCCGAAGCGCCCCGTCGTCAACGACCCGGTCTACGGCGCACCGATCGTCACCTCGCTGGTGAACAAGATCCTCGTCGACGGCAAGAAGTCGCTGGCCGAGTCGATCGTCTACGGCGCCCTCCGCGGCGTCGAGGCGAAGAACGGTCAGGACGCCGTCGCCACGCTCAAGAAGGCGCTCGACAACGTGCGCCCCACGCTCGAGGTCCGCAGCCGCCGCGTCGGTGGCTCGACCTACCAGGTTCCGGTCGAGGTCAAGCCGCACCGCGCGAACACCCTCGCGCTGCGCTGGCTCGTGAGCTACGCGAAGGGTCGTCGTGAGAAGACGATGACCGAGCGTCTCCAGAACGAGATCCTGGACGCGTCGAACGGCCTCGGTGCCGCGGTCAAGCGCCGCGAGGACACCCACAAGATGGCCGAGTCGAACCGCGCGTTCGCTCACTACCGCTGGTAATCAGCTCGGCCCGTCCCTCGGCCACCCGCCGAGGGACGGGCACCCCCTCTTCGCAGTACGACTGCTCCAAAAGATAAGGACACTCCTGTGGCACAAGACGTGCTCACGGACCTGAGCAAGGTCCGCAACATCGGCATCATGGCGCACATCGATGCCGGCAAGACCACGACGACCGAGCGCATCCTGTTCTACACGGGCGTCAACCACAAGCTCGGCGAGACGCACGACGGCGCCTCGACCACCGACTGGATGGAGCAGGAGAAGGAGCGCGGCATCACGATCACGTCTGCCGCCGTGACCTGCTTCTGGAACAAGAACCAGATCAACATCATCGACACCCCCGGTCACGTGGACTTCACGGTCGAGGTGGAGCGCTCGCTCCGCGTCCTCGACGGTGCGGTCGCCGTGTTCGACGGCAAGGAGGGCGTGGAGCCCCAGTCCGAGACCGTGTGGCGTCAGGCCGACAAGTACAACGTCCCCCGCATCTGCTTCGTCAACAAGATGGACAAGCTCGGCGCGGACTTCTACTTCACGGTCGACACGATCATCAACCGCCTCGGTGCCAAGCCGCTCGTGCTGCAGCTCCCGATCGGTGCCGAGAACGACTTCGTCGGCGTCATCGACCTCGTGGAGATGCGCGCACTGGTGTGGCCCGGCGACGCCAAGGGTGACGTGACCATGGGCGCCTCGTACGAGGTGCAGGAGATCCCGGCCGACCTCAAGGACAAGGCCGAGGAGTACCGCCAGCAGCTGCTGGAGACGGTCGCGGAGACCGACGAGGAGCTTCTCGAGAAGTTCTTCGGCGGCGAGGAGCTGACGGTCGCAGAGATCAAGGGCGCCATCCGCAAGATGGTCATCGCCAGCGAGATCTACCCGGTGCTCTGCGGCTCGGCGTTCAAGAACCGCGGCGTGCAGCCGATGCTGGACGCCGTCGTCGACTACCTCCCGTCCCCGCTGGACGTGCCCGCCATCGAGGCGCACGACCCGAAGGACGAGGAGAAGATCATCGAGCGTCACCCTGACGCGAAGGACCCGTTCGCGGCCCTGGCCTTCAAGGTCGCCGTGCACCCGTTCTTCGGTCGCCTGACGTACGTGCGCGTCTACTCGGGTGAGCTCGAGTCGGGCGCTCAGGTCATCAACTCGACCAAGGGCAAGAAGGAGCGCATCGGGAAGATCTTCCAGATGCACGCCAACAAGGAGAACCCGGTCGACAAGCTGACCGCCGGCAACATCTACGCCGTGATCGGACTGAAGGACACCACCACCGGTGACACCCTGGCCGACCCGCAGCAGCCGGTCGTGCTCGAGTCGATGACGTTCCCCGAGCCGGTGATCGAGGTCGCCATCGAGCCGAAGACCAAGGCCGACCAGGAGAAGCTGGGTCTCGCCATCCAGAAGCTCGCTGAGGAGGACCCGACCTTCCGCACGGAGCTCAACCCCGAGACCGGTCAGACGACCATCAAGGGCATGGGCGAGCTGCACCTCGACATCCTCGTCGACCGCATGAAGCGCGAGTTCCGCGTCGAGGCGAACGTCGGCAAGCCGCAGGTGGCGTACCGCGAGACGATCCGCAAGGCCGTCGAGAAGCACGACTACACGCACAAGAAGCAGACCGGTGGTTCGGGTCAGTTCGCCAAGATCCAGTTCAACATCGAGCCGCTCGAGCTCGACGGCGAGAAGACGTACGAGTTCGTGAACGCGGTCACGGGTGGCCGCATCCCGCGCGAGTACATCGGCTCGATCGACGCCGGTTTCCAGGACGCGATGAACGTCGGTGTCCTGGCGGGCTACCCGATGGTGGGCGTCAAGGCGACCATCGTCGACGGTGCGGCACACGACGTCGACTCCTCGGAGATGGCGTTCAAGATCGCGGGCTCCATGGGCTTCAAGGAGGCCGCGCGTCGTGCCAACCCCGTGCTGCTCGAGCCGCTGATGGCCGTCGAGGTCCGTACTCCCGAGGAGTACATGGGCGACGTCATCGGTGACCTGAACTCGCGTCGTGGCCAGATCCAGTCGATGGAGGACGCCGCCGGCGTCAAGGTCGTGCGCGCTGCGGTGCCGCTGTCCGAGATGTTCGGCTACATCGGCGACCTGCGTTCCAAGACCTCCGGTCGCGCCGTCTACTCGATGGAGTTCGACAGCTACGCCGAGGTCCCGCGCGCGGTGGCCGACGAGATCGTCCAGAAGGCCAAGGGCGAGTAACACTTCCTGGGAACAGAGCCCGCCGCTCTGTTCCCAGGTCACCTACAACTTCACATTCCCTCTCTACTAAACTGAGAACCTAACCCGTAGAGAACCGGTCGCAAACCAGTGCCCGGCACCTCTACAACGACGTCCTGAGGAGGACCCAGTGGCTAAGGCCAAGTTCGAGCGGACCAAGCCGCACGTCAACATCGGAACGATCGGTCACGTCGACCACGGCAAGACCACGCTCTCCGCAGCGATCTCGAAGGTGCTTGCTGACAAGTACCCGTCCGACACGAACGTGCAGCGTGACTTCGCTTCCATCGACTCGGCGCCGGAAGAGCGCCAGCGTGGTATCACGATCAACATCTCGCACATCGAGTACGAGACCCCGAAGCGCCACTACGCGCACGTCGACGCTCCCGGCCACGCCGACTACGTCAAGAACATGATCACGGGTGCGGCTCAGATGGACGGCGCGATCCTCGTGGTCGCCGCCACCGACGGCCCGATGGCCCAGACGCGCGAGCACGTGCTGCTCGCCAAGCAGGTCGGCGTTCCCTACCTGCTGGTCGCGCTGAACAAGTCGGACGCGGTCGACGACGAGGAGATCCTGGAGCTCGTCGAGCTCGAGGTCCGCGAGCTGCTCGCCGGCCAGGGCTTCGACGAGGACGCTCCAGTCGTCCGCGTCTCCGCTCTCAAGGCTCTCGAGGGCGACGAGAAGTGGACCCAGGCGATCCTGGACCTGATGCAGGCTGTCGACGACAGCGTTCCGGACCCGGAGCGTGACCGTGACAAGCCCTTCCTCATGCCCGTCGAGGACGTCTTCACGATCACCGGTCGTGGCACCGTCGTCACGGGTCGCGCCGAGCGTGGCACGCTGGCCATCAACTCCGAGGTCGAGATCGTGGGTCTGCGTCCGACGCAGAAGACGACCGTCACCGGTATCGAGATGTTCCACAAGCAGCTCGACGAGGCCTGGGCCGGCGAGAACTGTGGTCTGCTCCTCCGCGGCACCAAGCGCGAGGACGTGGAGCGTGGCCAGGTCATCGTGAAGCCGGGTTCGGTTACGCCGCACACCGACTTCGAGGGCACCGCGTACATCCTGTCCAAGGACGAGGGTGGCCGCCATAACCCCTTCTACACGAACTACCGCCCGCAGTTCTACTTCCGCACCACGGACGTCACCGGCGTCATCTCGCTGCCCGAGGGCACCGAGATGGTCATGCCCGGCGACACCACCGACATGACGGTCGAGCTGATCCAGCCGATCGCCATGGAGGAGGGCCTCGGCTTCGCCATCCGTGAGGGTGGTCGTACGGTCGGCGCCGGTACGGTGACGAAGATCATCAAGTAAGCATCTGCTTCCTCGCAAAGGGGTCGGACCTTCGGGTCCGGCCTCTTTGTCGTTTTCCACGCTCTAATCGGGCTTCCGCGGGCGGGGGAGGGCATGCACAATGAGTGTGTCCGGTCTCATCGGCCGGACACACACACCTCCGAAGGGGAGCCACATGGGTATCGACGACGCCGTGAACAAGGGCAAGGACCTGTACGAGCAGAACAAGGACAAGATCGCCGAGGCCGTCAAGAGCGAGCAGGCCGAGGACATCAGCGACAAGGTGCTCGACGGTGTCGCCGACTTCGCCAAGAAGATCGCTCCCGGTGCGGCCGACAAGATCGACGAGATCCGTGACAGCGCGGACAAGGCGGTCGGCAACGAGTAGCCCGAGATCGTTCACGAGCGGCGCTTCCTCCGAGGGGCGCCGCTCTTCTCGTACCCGGACGCTCTGGAATCTCGGCACGCGCGAGCGCGAACTGGCGAACTGACGGAGAGATCGAGTAGGATGATGCAGACCGCCTGGGGATCTTGCGGTCGGGGAAACCGAAGGGGTTCGGTTTCCTGAAGCACGCGGTTCTACCGCGTTCACACTGGGGAAA
This sequence comes from Microbacterium sp. K35, assembly GCF_004794375.1. Classification (NCBI taxonomy): domain Bacteria; kingdom Bacillati; phylum Actinomycetota; class Actinomycetes; order Micrococcales; family Microbacteriaceae; genus Microbacterium; species Microbacterium sp. K35. The sequence goes on from NZ_SSDM01000158.1 coordinate 7,200, forward strand.
ACGATCTTGGGGATCATCGTGCGACGCGCGCACTCTTTGCGCCAGAGCGTCTCCCCGCCTGCGCGGCGGGTCTTCCGCCGTGCCCTCGGTCGAGGCGTCCGGCGTCCCTTCACGCTGGGCACCTCGCGTTCGGTGTGCCCCCTCGCACTGAACGCCCTCCCCAAGCGGGGCGAGGCATGGGGATGCCTCGCCCCGCGCTCCACTCGGGCCTGAGACGAGCTGCAGACCCCCGCCGAAGAGGGCGGACACGAGGCGCGACACGCCCGGGTTTGCAGAAGTGAAATCGCCCGTGGCAGAATAGACAGGTTCGATATTCCGTCGCCGCTGTGCGTGCGCCGGATCACTGCCAGGGCAGTGCATAGACGGTGCCTCTTCGGAAGCACAGGGTTCTAGGCCGCGGGCAGCAGAACACAATCCCGACACCTTCATCTCGAGGGCATCGCCGTGCGCGGCGAGGGTCGGGCATCCGTTCGCCTCCGGGCGTCCGGCTGACAGCAGAACAGTGGTGCAGCAGATCGGTTCGCAGAGCCGTTCTCGTGCCGAGGCGCAATCCGCGCCGACGTGCGTCCAATGCCCCAGGGCCACCCGGTCCAGGACGGTACGACGCTTATAGAGAGAGAGCAGACAATGGCGGGACAGAAGATCCGCATTCGCCTGAAGTCGTATGACCACGAGGTCATCGACACGTCCGCACGCAAGATCGTCGACACCGTGACCCGTGCGGGCGCGACCGTCGTCGGACCCGTGCCCCTTCCGACCGAGAAGAACGTCGTGTGCGTCATCCGGTCGCCCCACAAGTACAAGGACAGCCGCGAGCACTTCGAGATGCGCACCCACAAGCGTCTGATCGACATCGTCGACCCGACGCCCAAGGCCGTCGACTCGCTGATGCGCCTCGACCTGCCGGCCGACGTCAACATCGAGATCAAGCTCTGAGGTTCGACATGGCTGACATCAACTCCAAGGTTTCCAAGGGCATGCTGGGCACGAAGCTCGGCATGACCCAGGTGTGGAACGAGAACGGCAAGCTCGTTCCCGTCACCGTCATCGAGCTCGCGCCGAACGTGGTCACGCAGATCCGTACGCCCGAGAAGGACGGCTACAACGCCGTGCAGATCGCGTACGGCCAGATCGACCCCCGCAAGGTGAACAAGCCCCTCTCGGCTCACTTCGAGGCAGCCGGCGTCACGCCGCGTCGCCACGTGACCGAGATCCGCACGGCCGACGCCGCCGACTACTCGCTGGGCCAGGAGCTCACGGTGGACGGCACGTTCGAGGCCGGCCAGCTCGTCGACGTCGTCGGCACGAGCAAGGGCAAGGGCACCGCCGGTGTCATGAAGCGCCACAACTTCAAGGGCGTCTCCGCCTCGCACGGTGCGCACCGCAACCACCGCAAGCCCGGTTCGATCGGCGCCTCGTCGACCCCGAGCCGTGTCTTCAAGGGCATGCGCATGGCCGGCCGTATGGGTGGCGAGCGCGTGACCGTCCTTAACCTCACGGTGCACGCCATCGACATCGAGAAGGGTCTGATGCTCGTCAAGGGCGCCGTCCCCGGTGCTCGTGGCCGCATCGTCTACGTCCGCAACGCAGTGAAGGGTGCCTGATCATGGCTGACTCCACTCTCGCGCTCGACGTCCTCAAGGCAGACGGCAAGAAGGCTGGCTCGGTCGAGCTTCCCGCCGCTCTGTTCGACGTCAAGACGAACATCCCGCTCATCCACCAGGTCGTCGTCGCGCAGCTCGCGGCGGCTCGCCAGGGCACGCACTCGACCAAGCGTCGTGGCGAGGTCTCCGGCGCCGGCCGCAAGCCCTTCAAGCAGAAGGGCACGGGTAACGCCCGTCAGGGCTCGATCCGCGCGCCGCACATGACCGGCGGTGGCATCGTCCATGGCCCGAAGCCGCGTGACTACTCGCAGCGCACGCCCAAGAAGATGATCGCGGCCGCCCTCCTCGGCGCGCTCAGCGACCGCTTCCGCGGCGACCGCCTGCACGCGATCGACACGTTCGGCACCGACGGTGCTCCGTCGACCAAGGCCGCCGCGGGCTTCCTCGCCCAGGTCGCCACGTCGAAGAACGTGCTCGTGGTCATCGAGCGCGGCGACGAGCTCGCGCTCAAGAGCCTGCGCAACCTCGGCAACGTGCACCTGCTGTCGTTCGACCAGCTCAACGCCTACGACGTTCTCGTCTCCGACGACATCGTCTTCACCCAGGCCGCGCTCGAGGGCTTCATCGCCTCCAAGTCCGGCGCCAACCAGGAGGTCTCCGCATGAGCGAGCAGGCATCTGTTCTCCAGACGGCCCTGAACAAGGACCCGCGCGACATCATCCTGAAGCCGGTCGTGTCCGAGAAGAGCTACGGGCTCATCGACGAGGGTAAGTACACCTTCCTCGTCGACCCGCGCGCTTCGAAGACCGAGATCAAGCTCGCCATCGAGAAGATCTTCGGTGTCAAGGTCGCGTCGGTCAACACGATCAACCGCGTCGGCAAGGCCCGTCGCACCCGCTTCGGCACGGGCAAGCGCAAGGACACCAAGCGCGCCATCGTGAGCCTGAAGTCGGGCACCATCGACATCTTCACGGCAATCGGCTGATCCGGGGGATAAGGACAATCATGGCTATTCGCAAGTACAAGCCCACGACCCCGGGCCGTCGCGGCTCGTCGGTGGCTGACTTCGCCGAGATCACCCGATCGACGCCGGAGAAGTCGCTGCTGCGCCCGCTCTCGAAGACCGGTGGTCGGAACAACCAGGGCCGCATCACGACCCGTCACATCGGTGGTGGCCACAAGCGCCAGTACCGCGTCATCGACTTCCGTCGCAATGACAAGGACGGCGTGAACGCCCGTGTCGCTCACATCGAGTACGACCCCAACCGCACCGCGCGCATCGCGCTCCTGCACTACTTCGACGGCGAGAAGCGCTACATCCTCGCGCCGGCGAAGCTGAACCAGGGCGACATCGTCGAGTCGGGCCCCGCGGCGGACATCAAGCCGGGAAACAACCTCCCGCTGAAGAACATCCCCACGGGTACCGTCATCCACGCCATCGAGCTCCGCCCCGGCGGCGGCGCGAAGATGGCGCGCTCGGCCGGTGCATCCGTCCGCCTCGTGGCGAAGGACGGCCCCTACGCCCAGCTGCGTCTGCCCTCCGGCGAGATCCGCAACGTCGATGCGCGCTGCCGCGCGACCATCGGCGAGGTCGGCAACGCCGAGCAGTCGAACATCAACTGGGGCAAGGCCGGCCGTATGCGCTGGAAGGGCGTCCGCCCGACCGTCCGTGGTGTCGCGATGAACCCGGTCGACCACCCGCACGGTGGTGGTGAGGGCAAGACGTCCGGTGGTCGTCACCCGGTCTCCCCGTGGGGTCAGGCCGAGGGTCGCACCCGTCACGCCAACAAGGAAAGCGACAAGTACATCGTGCGTCGTCGCAACGCCGGCAAGAAGCGCAAGTAGGAGTAAGAGAAGATGCCTCGCAGTCTTAAGAAGGGCCCCTTCGTCGACGAGCACCTGCTTCGCAAGGTGGTCGTGCAGAACGAAGCCGGCACCAAGAACGTCATCAAGACCTGGTCCCGTCGGTCCATGATCATCCCGGCCATGCTGGGTCACACGATCGCGGTCCACGACGGACGCAAGCACATCCCCGTGTTCGTGTCCGAGACCATGGTCGGTCACAAGCTGGGCGAGTTCGCGCCCACCCGCACCTTCCGCGGCCACGAGAAGGACGACAAGAAGGGCCGTCGCCGCTGACGCGGGGACGATAGAGGAGAGAGAAATGGTGGAGTCCATCGCACGCGTGCGACACATCCGCGTGACCCCTCAGAAGGCTCGTCGTGTCGTCGCGCTCATCAAGGGCAAGCAGGCCCAGGAAGCTCTCGCGATCCTGAAGTTCGCGCAGCAGAGCGCCAGTGAGCCGATCTACAAGCTTGTCGCGTCGGCCATGGCCAACGCGCAGGTCAAGGCGGATCGTGACGGCGAGTACCTCGACGAGCAGGACCTGTACGTGAAGAACGCGTACGTGGACGAGGGCACGACGCTCAAGCGTTTCCAGCCCCGTGCACAGGGTCGCGCTTTCCAGATCAAGAAGCGCACGAGCCACATCACGGTCGTGCTCTCGACGCCGGAGGCGGCTCCTGCCGCGGCCGGCGACAGCAACAAGAAGGCGAGCAAGTAATGGGACAGAAGGTCAACCCGTACGGCTTCCGCCTCGGCATCACCACGGACCACGTGTCGCGCTGGTTCTCCGACTCGACGAAGCCGGGTCAGCGTTACGCCGACTACGTGGCCGAGGACATCAAGATCCGTCGCCTGCTGCAGACGCAGCTCGACCGTGCCGGCGTCTCGAACATCGAGATCGAGCGCACCCGTGACCGTGTCCGCGTCGACATCCACACCGCCCGCCCGGGCATCGTGATCGGTCGTCGTGGTGCAGAGGCCGAGCGCATCCGCGGCGACCTCGAGAAGCTCACGGGCAAGCAGATCCAGCTGAACATCCTCGAAGTCAAGAACCCCGAGGCCGACGCTCAGCTGGTCGCGCAGGGCATCGCCGAGCAGCTCTCTGCTCGTGTGGCGTTCCGTCGCGCGATGCGCAAGGGTCTGCAGGGCGCTCAGCGCGCCGGCGCCAAGGGCATCCGCATCCAGGTCTCGGGCCGTCTCGGCGGCGCTGAGATGAGCCGCTCGGAGTTCTACCGCGAGGGTCGTGTGCCGCTGCACACGCTGCGCGCGAACATCGACTACGGCTTCTACGAGGCCAAGACCACCTTCGGCCGCATCGGCGTGAAGGTGTGGATCTACAAGGGCGACCTCACCGCCAAGGAGCTCGCACGCGAGCAGGCCAACGCGCCGAAGTCGCGCCGCGACGACCGTGGTGACCGCCGCCGTGCCCCGCGCAACGAGGCACCTGTTGCAGAAGGAGCTTCGGCATAATGCTCATCCCCCGTAAGGTCAAGTACCGCAAGCAGCACCACCCGGGTCGCTCGGGTCAGGCCACCGGCGGCACGAAGGTCTCCTTCGGCGAGTTCGGCATCCAGGCCCTCACGCCCGCGTACGTGACGAACCGTCAGATCGAGTCCGCTCGTATCGCGATGACCCGTCACATCAAGCGTGGCGGCAAGGTGTGGATCAACATCTACCCGGACCGTCCGCTCACGAAGAAGCCGGCCGAGACCCGCATGGGTTCCGGTAAGGGTTCCCCCGAGTGGTGGGTCGCCAACGTCAAGCCGGGCCGTGTCCTCTTCGAGGTCGCGGGTGTCGACGAGCAGCTCGCTCGCGAGGCACTGACCCGTGCAATCCACAAGCTGCCGCTCAAGGCACGCATCATCAAGCGCGAGGAGGGCGACGCGTAATGGCGATCGGCACCAAGGAGCTCGCTCCGGCAGAGCTCGACACGTTCGAAGACCAGCGCCTCGTTGAGGAGCTGCGCAAGGCCAAGGAGGAGCTGTTCAACCTCCGTTTCCAGTCGGCCACCGGCCAGCTGGAGAGCCACGGCCGCATCCGCGCCGTCAAGCGCGACATCGCGCGCCTGTACACCGTGATCCGCGAGCGTGAGCTGGGCATCCGTGCGACGCCCGCTCCGGTCGAGGCTCCCGCGAAGAAGGCGACCAAGTCGAAGGCGAAGAAGGCGGACGCCGCCGACGACGCCGTGAAGGAAGAGGCTGAGTGATGGCCACCAAGAAGGAAGCTGCCGTCGAGGTTGAGCACGCCGCTCACGACGTGCGCGACGCGGACGCCCGCGGGTACCGCAAGGCCCGTCGCGGCTACGTCGTCAGCGACAAGATGGACAAGACCATCGTCGTCGAGGTGGAGGACCGCGTGAAGCACCCGCTTTACGGCAAGGTCATCCGCCGCACGTCGAAGGTCAAGGCGCACGATGAGGCGAACACCGCCGGCATCGGCGACCTGGTCCTGATCAACGAGACCCGCCCGCTGAGCGCCACGAAGCGCTGGCGCCTGGTGGAGATTCTGGAGAAGGCCAAGTGATTCAGCAGGAGTCCCGACTCAAGGTCGCCGACAACACCGGCGCCAAGGAGCTGCTCACGATCCGCGTTCTCGGTGGTTCGCGCCGCCGCTACGCGGGCCTGGGCGACACCATCGTCGCGACCGTCAAGGACGCGATCCCCGGTGGCAACGTCAAGAAGGGCGACGTCGTCAAGGCGGTCATCGTCCGCACCAAGAAGGAGGTCCGTCGTCCGGACGGCTCCTACATCAAGTTCGACGAGAACGCCGCCGTCATCCTGAAGAACGACGGGGAGCCCCGCGGCACCCGTATCTTCGGCCCGGTCGGCCGTGAGCTTCGCGACAAGAAGTTCATGAAGATCGTCTCGCTGGCACCGGAGGTCATCTGATCATGGCGAAGATCAAGAAGGGCGACCTGGTTCAGGTCATCTCGGGCGCCAAGCCCGAGCGTGGTGGCGACCGCGGCAAGCAGGGCAAGGTGCTCGACATCCTCGTCGAGCAGAACCGTGTCGTCGTCGAGGGCGTCAACTACGTCACCAAGCACACGCGCGTCGGTCAGACGCAGCGTGGCACCAAGACGGGTGGCCTCGAGACCGTCGAGGCGCCCATCCACATCTCGAACGTCGCACTCGTCGACCCCTCGACCAAGAAGCCGACCAAGGTCGGCCACCGGGTCGAGGAGCAGACCAAGGACGGCGTCAAGCGCACCGTCCGCGTGCGGTACGCGAAGAAGAGCGGTAAGGACCTCTGATGGCAACGACCGACGCTGCGGTGGCTGGCAAGATCCAGCCCCGCCTGAAGGCGAAGTACAACGCCGAGATCAAGAAGGCTCTGCAGGACGAGTTCGGCTACTCGAACGTCATGCAGATCCCCGGCCTGGTCAAGGTGGTCGTGAACACCGGTGTCGGCGAGGCGGCTCGCGACAGCAAGGTGATCGATGGTGCGGTCGAGGACCTCACCCGCATCACCGGTCAGAAGCCGATCGTCACGAAGGCTCGCAAGTCGATCGCGCAGTTCAAGCTGCGTGAGGGACAGGCCATCGGCGCGCACGTCACCCTCCGCGGTGACCGCGCGTGGGAGTTCGTGGACCGTCTGGTGTCGCTCGCTCTGCCCCGCATCCGCGACTTCCGCGGTCTGTCGGCCAAGCAGTTCGACGGCAACGGCAACTACACGTTCGGTCTCCAGGAGCAGAGCGTGTTCCACGAGATCGATCAGGACAAGATCGACCGCGTCCGGGGCTTCGACATCACCGTCGTGACCTCGGCGAAGACGGACGACGAGGGCCGCGCGCTTCTGCGTCACCTCGGCTTCCCGTTCCGCGCGGACGACGCTCAGGCGTAACACCGTCGACGGGCTCAGTGGTCTCGTGTCACTGAGCCCGTTGATGTGCACGTACAATTGAAGATTGCGTGCTCATCGCAGGCCGTCTGTCGTGTAACGGCAGCCGGAACCTCATGAACGAAAGTAGACAACCATGACAATGACAGACCCGGTCGCAGACATGCTGACCCGTCTGCGCAACGCGAACTCGGCGCACCACGACTCCGTGACCCTGCCGTCGAGCAAGCTCAAGACGCACATCGCGGAGATCCTCCAGCAGGAGGGCTACATCGCCGGTTGGGAGACGTCCGACGCGCGCGTGGGCAAGAACCTCACGCTGACGCTGAAGTACGGCCCGAACCGCGAGCGCTCCATCGCGGGCATCAAGCGCGTATCGAAGCCCGGCCTTCGCGTGTACGCGAAGTCCACCGAGATCCCCACGGTCCTCGGCGGCCTCGGCGTGGCCATCCTGTCCACCTCCTCCGGTCTCCTCACGGACCGCCAGGCTGAGCAGAAGGGCGTGGGCGGAGAAGTTCTCGCCTACGTGTGGTAATCCGAAATGTCGCGTATTGGACGACTTCCCATCGACGTTCCCGCGGGCGTGACCGTTTCGGTCGACGGCCGTGAGGTCGCGGTGAAGGGCCCCAAGGGTGAGCTCACCCTCACGGTGGCCAGCCCCATCGAGGTGTCGGTCGAGGAGAACCAGGTTCTCGTCACCCGCCCCGACGACGAGCGCGAGTCCCGGTCGCTTCACGGCCTGACCCGCACGCTCATCAACAACAACATCATCGGCGTGACCCAGGGCTACTCCAAGGGTCTCGAGGTCGTCGGCACCGGTTACCGCGTGCAGCAGAAGGGCGGCTCGGTCGAGTTCGCCCTCGGCTTCTCGCACCCGGTCCTGATCGACCCGCCCGCCGGCATCACGCTCACGGTCGAGGGCACGAACAAGCTCACCGTCAGCGGGATCGACAAGCAGGCCGTCGGTGAGGCGGCTGCGAACATCCGCAAGATCCGCAAGCCCGAGCCGTACAAGGGCAAGGGTGTGCGCTACGCCGGCGAGGTCGTGCGTCGCAAGGCCGGAAAGGCTGGTAAGTAACCATGGCTGTGAAGTCGAAGTCCGACGCCCGCGCGCGTCGTCACGCCCGTCTTCGCAAGAAGATCGTGGGCACCGAGGCGCGTCCGCGTCTCGTCGTCAACCGTTCGGCGCGTCACGTCTTCGTGCAGCTCGTCGACGACAGCAAGGGTCACACGGTCGCGTCGGCATCGACGCTCGAGACCGACCTGCGCTCGCTCGAGGGCGACAAGACCGCCAAGGCTCGCAAGGTCGGCGAGCTGCTCGCCGAGCGTGCGAAGGCTGCCGGCGTTTCCGAGGCTGTGTTCGACCGTGGCGGCAACCGCTACGCGGGTCGTGTCGCCGCCATCGCCGACGGCGCCCGTGAAGGGGGTCTGGCACTGTGAGTGACAACAAGGAGAACGAAGTGACCGAAGCGGCAGCTGCCACTTCCGAGACGGCCGCCGGCACCACGCAGGCTGAGCCGACTCGTGACCAGCGGGACGGCCGCCGCGGCGGACGTGACCGCAACCAGGGCGGCCGCGACCGCAACTCGCGCGACCGCGGCGACAACCAGTTCCTGGAGCGCGTCGTCACCATCAACCGCGTCTCGAAGGTCGTGAAGGGTGGTCGTCGCTTCAGCTTCACCGCTCTCGTGGTCGTCGGTGACGGCAACGGTCTGGTGGGCGTCGGCTACGGCAAGGCCCGCGAGGTCCCCCTGGCGATCTCGAAGGGTGTCGAAGAGGCCAAGCGCAACTTCTTCCGCGTGCCCCGCGTCGGCAGCACCATCCCGCACCCCGTGCAGGGTGAGTCGGCCGCCGGTGTCGTGCTGCTGCGTCCGGCCGCTGCCGGTACCGGTGTGATCGCCGGTGGTCCGGTCCGCGCCGTGCTCGAGTGCGCTGGTATCCACGACGTGCTGTCCAAGTCGCTCGGCTCGTCGAACACGATCAACATCGTGCACGCGACGGTCACCGCCCTGAAGGAGCTCGAGGAGCCCCGCGCCGTCGCCGCACGTCGTGGTCTCGAGTTCGACCAGGTCGCCCCGGCGCGTCTCGTCCGCGCCGAGGCCGAGGCCATCGCCGCACAGAAGGTAGGTGCCTGATGGCCGCGCGACTCAAGGTCACGCAGATCAAGTCCAAGGTGAGCGAGAAGCAGAACCAGCGCGACACGCTGCGCAGCCTCGGTCTGAAGCGGATCGGTGACAGCACCGTCCGCCCCGACGACGCGCAGACGCGCGGCTACGTCAAGACCGTCGCCCACCTCGTCAAGGTTGAGGAGATCGACTAATGGCTGAGAAGAACGACGCCGCCGTCGAGGCCGAGAAGGCCCCGAAGAAGGCTGCCGCTCCCAAGGCTGCTGCTGAGAAGAAGCCCGCTGCGAAGAAGGCGCCGGCCAAGACGGCCGCCTCCGACGCGAAGGCCGACGCCGCCGCGAAGCCGGCTGCGAAGAAGGCCGCGCCGAAGAAGGACGCTCCCGCGTCCCGCCCCGGCGTGCTCAAGGTGCACCACCTGCGTCCTGTCCCCGGCGCCAACACCGCCAAGACCCGTGTGGGTCGCGGTGAGGGCTCGAAGGGCAAGACCGCCGGTCGCGGCACGAAGGGCACGAAGGCCCGCAACACCGTGCGCGTCGGCTTCGAGGGTGGGCAGATGCCGCTGCACATGCGCACCCCGAAGCTGCGCGGGTTCAAGAACCCGTTCCGCGTCGAGTACCAGGTCGTCAACCTGGAGAAGCTCGCGGAGCTCTACCCCCAGGGCGGCGACGTGACCGTCAGCGACCTGGTGGCCAAGGGAGCGGTCCGCAAGAACGAGAAGGTCAAGGTTCTCGGCAACGGCGACATCGCCGTGAAGCTCACCGTCGCGGTCGACAAGGTCTCGGGTTCCGCCGAGCAGAAGATCGTGGCTGCGGGCGGATCCGTCAAGTAACCACCGCAGAAGAGGGGTCGGAGATTCTCCGGCCCCTCTTCTGATTCGGCAGGCGGGCACGCGGCGACGCCGCAATCGCAGACCTCGGAGTGAGTTACCCTGGTCTTTCAGCCGTCCTTCAGGGATCGGCAACCTTTTCAGGAGGAACGTCCTTGTTTAGCGCCATCGCGCGGATCTTCCGCACGCCCGACCTGCGTCGGAAGATCGGTTTCACGCTCGCCATCATCGCGATCTACCGACTCGGCTCGAACGTCCCCGCGCCGTTCGTGAACTTCCCGAACGTCGAGGAGTGCCTCGCGGCCAACACCGGCACCGAGGGCCTGCTCGGACTGGTCAACCTCTTCTCCGGCGGCGCGCTGCTGCAGCTGTCGATCTTCGCCCTCGGCGTGATGCCGTACATCACCGCGACGATCATCACGCAGCTCCTCCGCGTCGTCATCCCGCACTTCGAGGCGCTGCACAAGGAGGGTCAGGCCGGACAGGCGAAGCTGACCCAGTACACGCGGTACCTCACGATCGCGCTCGCGCTGCTGCAGTCGACGACGCTCGTCACGGTCGCCCGCAGCGGTCAGCTGTTCGGCGCGACCGACATCGCGGCCTGCCAGCAGCTGCTCACGAACGACGTGTGGTGGGCGCAGCTGCTCATCATCATGGCGATGACCGCCGGTACCGGCCTCATCATGTGGTTCGCGGAGCTCGTGACCGAGCGCGGCATCGGCAACGGCATGTCGCTGCTGATCTTCACCTCGATCGCCGCCACCTTCCCGGGCGCCATGAGCATCATCTGGCAGACGAAGGGCTTCGAGATCTTCCTGCTCGTGCTCGTGGTCGGCATCATCGTGATGGGCCTGGTGGTGTTCGTCGAACAGTCGCAGCGCCGCATCCCGGTGCAGTACGCCAAGCGGATGGTGGGCCGGCGCACGTACGGCGGCACGAACACGTACATCCCGATCAAGGTGAACATGGCGGGTGTGATCCCCGTGATCTTCGCGTCGTCGCTGCTGTACATCCCCGCGCTGATCGCGCAGTTCAACACCCCGCAGGACGGCTCGACGCCGCCCGCCTGGGTGAGCTGGGTCACGGCGAACTTCACGAGCGGCAACAGCCCGATCTACATGATCGCCTACTTCCTGCTGATCATCGGGTTCACCTACTTCTACGTCGCGATCACGTTCAACCCGGTCGAGGTCGCCGACAACATGAAGAAGTACGGCGGCTTCATCCCCGGCATTCGCGCGGGTCGCCCGACGGCCGAGTACCTCGACTACGTGCTCACCCGCATCACGCTGCCCGGCTCGCTCTACCTGGGTCTGATCGCGCTGATCCCGCTGATCGCCCTCGCCACGGTCGGTGCCAACCAGAACTTCCCGTTCGGTGGCGCGTCGATCCTCATCATCGTCGGCGTCGGACTGGAGACGGTCAAGCAGATCGACGCCCAGCTGCAGCAGCGACACTACGAAGGGCTTCTCCGATGACAGCATCCGCACGTCTTCTCATCGTCGGTCCGCAGGGTTCCGGCAAGGGCACGCAGGGTGTGCGCATCGCCGAGACCTACGGCATCCCGGTCGTCTCGACCGGAGACATCTTCCGCGCGAACATCAAGGAGGGGACGGCACTCGGCCAGCAGGTCACGGCCATCCTCGACAAGGGCGACCTCGTGCCGGACGAGCTGACGAGCGAGATCGTGCGCGACCGGCTGAGCCAGGAGGATGCCGCGAACGGCTTCCTGCTCGACGGCTACCCCCGGAACACGGCTCAGGTCGAGCACCTCGACGCGTTCCTGGAGGGCCGGGGGGAGGCGCTCGACGCCGTGATCCTGCTCGACGTCCCGCGCGAGGAGAGCATCGCGCGTCTCGCGCTCCGTGCCGCGGAGCAGGGGCGCTCGGACGACACGGACGAGGCCATCGCACACCGCCTGGACATCTACGAGAACGAGACGGCCCCGATCATCGAGGTCTACAGCGCGCGCGGGATCGTCGACCGCATCGACGGTGTCGGCTCGCTCGAGGAGATCACCGAGCGCATCGCTGCAGCACTCTCCGCGAGGGGTCTGCGCTCCGCGGCCTCCGCAGCCTGAGATGTTCCGCCGCTCGATCTACAAGACCCCGGCGCAGTTGCGCGCCATGGTCGAGCCCGGGCTGATCACGGCCGCGGCACTCGATGCCGTCCGTCCCCTCATCAGGGCGGGCGTGAAGACCATCGAGCTCGACGCCGCAGCCAACCGCGCGATCCGCCAGCGCGGGGCCGAGTCGAACTTCCAGCTCGTGCGCGGCTATCACCACACGATCTGCGTGTCGGTGAACGAGCAGGTGGTCCACGGCATCCCGGGGGAGCGCGTGCTCGAGCCCGGCGACATCGTGTCGGTGGACTGCGGCGCCCAGTACGAGGGATGGAACGGCGACAGCGCGATCACGGTCGTCGTCCCCGACGCGGAGCGTCCGGAGCTCGTGGCCCGTCGCGAGGAGCTCTCGCGCGTGACCGAGGGGTCGATGTGGGCGGGCATCGCCGCGATGGCCACCGCGACCTCGATCGACGAGATCGGCGCCGCGATCCAGGACTACATCGAGGCGCAAGGGCCGTCGGTGGTGTCGGGGGAGCCGTACGGCATCCTCCGCGAGTACGTCGGCCACGGGATCGGCCGCAAGATGCACGAGGCCCCGAGCGTGTTCAACTACCGCACGCCCGACCGCGGCGCCGACGTGAAGCCCGGGCTCGTGCTGGCGATCGAGCCGATGGTCACCGCCGGCGGCGAGGCCACGTTCATCGAGGACGACGACTGGACCGTGACCACCGTCGACGGCACTGACGGCTCACATTGGGAACATAGCGTCGCCCGACATGATGGTGGCATATGGGTGCTCACCGCGCCCGATGGCGGAAGAGCCGGACTCGCCCCGTTCGGGGTCGAGCCTCGAGAGATCGGAAAGTAATGGCAGCGGCGAAGAGCAACACCAACTGGTTCGCGATCGGCATCTCCATCGCCGTCGTCGTGGTCCTGGTCGCGATCGGTGGACTCGTGGTGTTCCTCAACAACCAGGCCACGTCGCCAGGAGCCGTGCCGAGCGCCAGCAAGAACTTCGACCCCGAGGCCGGTTCGATCAGCAAGGGCGACGGCAAGGACACCGTCGCGGTGTTCCTCGACTTCCAGTGCCCGGCGTGCAAGGCCTTCGAGGACCAGTTCGGTGCGCAGCTGGAGGAGAAGGCGGCGAGCGGGGAGATCACGCTCGTGAACCACCCCATCGCGATCCTCGACCGCTTCTCGCAGGGCACCGAGTACTCGTCGCGTTCGGCCGGGGCGGCGTTCTGCGTCGCGGAGTCCGACGCCGACCTCTACTTCGACTACGCGAAGGTGCTGTTCGAGAACCAGCCGACGGAGAACACCGCGGGTCTGACCACCGACCAGCTGGCCGAGTTCGCGAAGCAGGTGGGTGCGGACGACGACGTCGTCTCGTGCATCACCGACGAGACCTATCGCAAGTTCGGCGCCGCCCAGGCGAAGAAGAACGACATCAAGGGCACCCCGACCGTGGAGATCAACGGCGAGCGGCTCGACCTGCAGAATCAGGCCGACATGAAGAAGCTCACCGACCTCCTGAGCTGAGTGTGATCCGCCCCGATGCCCCGTCCGGCCAAGTTGCCGGACGGGGCATCGTCGGATAACATAGATCTTTGGTGCCTTGTGCCATGCGTTCGGCGTGTCCGATCGGCCAGGCGCCACCCCCACCCATCCACCGCAGATCGACCGGTCTGCAGAAGCGTCAGCGAGGCTATGGCTAAGAAAGACGGTGTCATCGAGATCGAAGGCGTGATCTCCGAGGCTCTGCCCAACGCGATGTTCCGCGTTGAGCTCACCAACGGACACAAGGTCCTGGCGACGATCTCCGGAAAGATGCGGCAGAACTACATCCGCATCATCCCCGAGGATCGTGTCGTCGTGGAGCTCAGCCCCTACGATCTGACCCGCGGCCGCATCGTCTACCGCTACCGCTGATCGGTCGAGAAGTAACACCCCAGGCATTCCGCCTGCCCGGTGAAGACAGCGAACAGGAAACAACATGAAGGTCAACCCCAGCGTCAAGCCGATCTGCGACCACTGCAAGGTGATCCGCCGCCACGGCCGCGTCATGGTGATCTGCAAGAGCAACCCGCGTCACAAGCAGCGCCAGGGCTGAGTGCCCACCGCTGCGTGAGCAGCGCTCTCGCAATCTCATAACTCAATACGACACGGCAGGATCAGAACCCGCGACAGCGGGGGACACCTCGGGGCGGAGGCCCGGGCACCGATCCTGCTCCACACCTCCACAACACCCAGGAGAACCGCATGGCACGTCTTGCCGGCGTTGACATCCCGCGCGACAAGCGCGTGGTGATCGCCCTTACCTACATCTACGGCGTCGGCCGTACCCGCTCGGTCGAGATCCTCAAGGCGACCGACATCGACGAGAGCATCCGCGTGAAGGACCTCAGCGACGACCAGCTCGTCGCCCTCCGCGACTACATCGAAGGCAACTACAAGGTGGAGGGTGACCTTCGCCGCGAGGTCGCCGCAGACATCCGCCGCAAGGTCGAGATCGGCTCCTACGAGGGCCTGCGCCACCGTCGTGGCCTCCCGGTCCGCGGCCAGCGCACCAAGACCAACGCCCGTACCCGCAAGGGCCCGAAGCGCACCGTCGCCGGCAAGAAGAAGGCCCGCTAAGCAGCGGCCAGGGACTAGGAGAACACTTTCATGGCTGCACCCAAGGCCGCCGCGCGCAAGCCGCGCCGCAAGGAGAAGAAGAACATCGCGCTGGGCCAGGCCCACATCAAGTCGACGTTCAACAACACCATCGTTTCGATCACCGACCCGTCCGGCGCTGTCATCAGCTGGGCGTCGTCGGGTGGCGTGGGCTTCAAGGGCTCCCGCAAGTCGACCCCGTACGCCGCAGGCATGGCCGCCGAGTCGGCCGCCCGCCAGGCGCAGGAGCACGGCGTCAAGAAGGTCGACGTCTTCGTGAAGGGTCCGGGCTCCGGCCGCGAGACCGCGATCCGCTCGCTGCAGGCCGCCGGCCTCGAGGTGGGCTCGATCCAGGACGTCACCCCGCAGGCGCACAACGGCTGCCGCCCGCCGAAGCGTCGCCGCGTCTGATGCGTGCACCGAGCCGCTCGTCTCTCCGGAGCCGAGCGGCTCGGCGCCCCGCGCGGGCATCGACTTCCACAACTCAAGACCTCACCCCACCACATGTCATATAGCGGGCATGTGATCGAAAGGAACACAGAGTGCTTATTGCACAGCGTCCCACACTGACCGAGGAAAAGATCGTCGAGAACCGGAGCCGGTTCATCATCGAGCCTCTGGAGCCCGGCTTCGGCTACACGATCGGCAACGCGCTGCGCCGCAGCCTGCTGTCATCGATCCCCGGCGCCGCTGTCACCAGCGTCCGTATCGACGGCGTGCTGCACGAGTTCAGCACCATCCCCGGCGTGAAGGAGGATGTCACCGAGATCATCCTCAACATCAAGCAGCTGGTCGTCTCCAGCGAGCGCGACGAGCCCATCACGGCGTACCTGCGCAAGACCGGTGCCGGTGAAGTGACCGCCGCCGACATCTCGGCTCCGGCCGGTGTCGAGGTGCACAACCCCGAGCTCGTCATCGCCACGCTCAACGACACCGCCAAGTTCGAGCTCGAGCTGACGATCGAGCGCGGTCGTGGCTACGTCTCGGCGACGCAGAACCGCAACGAGTACGCCGAGGCGGGCCAGATCCCGATCGACTCGATCTACTCTCCGGTCCTCAAGGTCAGCTACCGCGTCGACGCCACCCGTGCCGGTGAGCGCACCGACTTCGACAAGCTCGTCCTCGACGTCGAGACCAAGTCGGCGATCAGCCCGCGCGACGCCGTCGCCTCGGCCGCCAAGACGCTCACCGAGCTGTTCGGTCTCGCCCGCGAGCTGAACGTCGAGGCCGAGGGCATCGAGATCGGCCCGGCGCCCGTGGAGGCTGTGAACTCCAACGAGCTGTCGATGCCGATCGAGGACCTCGACCTGTCGGTCCGCTCGTACAACTGCCTGAAGCGTGAGGGCATCAACACCGTTTCGGAGCTCGTCGCCCTCTCGGAGACGCAGCTCATGAACATCCGCAATTTCGGCCAGAAGTCGGTCGACGAGGTGCGCGACAAGCTCATCTCGCTCGGTCTGTCGCTCAAGGATTCGGTGCCCGGTTTCGACGGCGCCCACTTCTACGGCGGCAGCGAAGACGAGTCCTTCTGATACCCGACCTTTCCTGACCAGGAGTTAGACGATTATGCCCAAGCCCACGAAGGGTCCCCGCCTCGGAGGCGGCCCCGCCCACGAGCGCCTGCTGCTTGCCAACCTGGCTGCCGCGCTGTACACCCACAAGTCGATCAAGACGACCGAGACCAAGGCCAAGCGCCTGCGTCCGCTCGCCGAGCGCCTGATCACCTTCGCCAAGCGCGGAGACCTGCACGCACGCCGTCGCGTGCTGTCGGTCATCGGTGACAAGGAAGTCGTGCACGTCCTGTTCAACGAGATCGCTCCGCTCGTCGCGGACCGCGAGGGTGGCTACACGCGCATCACCAAGGTCGGCAACCGTAAGGGCGACAACGCTCCGATGGCCGTGATCGAGCTCGTCCTCGAGCCCGTCACCCCGAAGGCGAAGTCGACCAAGAAGGCTGCTGCCGCGCCGAAGGCCGAGAAGCCCGCCGCCGAGGAGACCCCCGCCGAGGAGACCACCGAGGCTCCGGCCGAGGAGACCCCGGCCGAGGACGCCGCTGCCGAGGCCGGCGCCGAGTCGCAGGCCGAGGGCGAGGCCGCTGAGGCCGCCGCCGAGGACGCTGTCGAGAAGAAGTCCGAGTAACACTCGAACGCCACGAAGCCCGCCGCCCCCTGGGGGTGGCGGGCTTCGTCGTCACCGCGGGTCGTCAGCGGCCGTCGGTGCTGCGGTACCGCGCCCCCGGTCGGCCCTTCGTGCTGTAGTCGAGCGAGCGCACCGCCTGACCGGTGGCAGCCAGATGCTCCAGGTAGCGGCGGGCGCTCACGCGGGAGATGTCGAGGTCGGCGCCCAGCTCCGCCGCTGAGGCGTCCGGACGGGCGGCGAGTGCCGTGGACACGCGGTGGAGCGTCTCCGCGCTCAGTCCCTTCGGCAGGCCGAACCGCTCGCGGAACGCGATGATGGCGTCTGCCGCCTCGACACGCTGCACCACGTCGTGCAACTCGGTGTGGTCGCGCAGCAGCAGGGTCGCGCCACGGTCGGCGTCGTCGTCGCGGCTCGCGGTGCTGCGGGCGACGAGCACGTGCGACCCTACGATCACCGGGCGGCCCGCGGCCTCGCCCTCACGCAGCACCGTCGTGAGCTCCTCGCCCAGGACGTCGGCCGCTACGGCACCGTCGAGGTCGCCCGCGTCTCGTCCGAGGAAACGGGCGGCCGCGTCGTTCGCGAGCGTGATGCGCCCGGAGCCGTCGACCGTGACCACGCCCTCGCTCAGCCCGTGCAGCGTCGTCTCCTGGTTCTTCACGAGTGCCGCGATCTGATGGGGCTCCAAGCGGTAGATGCGGCGCCGGATCACCGAGGTCACCCATGCCGCTCCGAACACGCCCAGCACGGCAGCGGCGAGCATGGCGGAGATCAGCCACACCAGGTTGGCGGTGAACTCCTCGCTGAGCTCCGACTCCAGGATGCCCACCGATGCCGTGCCGATCACGGCGCCATCCTCATCCCGGATCGGCACCTTCACGCGCCAGGAGGTGCCCAGCGTGCCGGTCTGCGTGCCCACGTAGATATCGCCGCCGAGCGGGATCGACGGATCGGTCGAGACCCGTTCGCCGATGCGCTCCGGGTTCGGGTGCGAGTACCGGATGCCCTCGTCGTTGGCGACCACCACGTAAGCGAGGTCGGACGCCTCCCTGATCACCTCCGCGACCGGCTGGATCGCTGCTGAGGGATCGTCGTCGTCGAACGCGTCGAGCACCACGGGCAGCGCGGCCACGGACTGCGCGACCGCCTGCATGCGATCCTTGTAGGCCTCGCGGAGCGCGTTCTCCTGGAACGCCCCGGCGGCGATCCCCGTGGCGAGGGTCACCAGGAACACGATCAGCGCCTGCAGCGCGAGCAGCTGCATCCGGAGCGTCATCTTCGAGGCCACCCGCTCATTCTCCCGGCTGTCGAACCAGGGCGCGAGCCGCGCGGACCGGCGTTCGCGACCAATACTTACGGAACGCGACCAATGGTTTCGGAAGCTTGAGCGGCCGCATCCACACCTCGATGGTGGACGGATTGCACTCGAACGCTCAAGGAGGAGCGCCATGAAGTACGTCCGCATCGCCACCCTGACCGCCGCGGTCGCCGCCACCGCCCTCGCTCTCACCGCGTGCTCGTCGGGAGGCGGAGACGCCGGAGGCTCGGACGGAGACGGGGAAGCCGTCGCCATCACCGACCTGAACATCGTGGTCCCCGCCGACCCTGGCGGCGGGTGGGACCAGACCGGCCGCGCGATGTCGCAGCTGCTCACGGAGGAGGGGATCGTCGGCTCCGCCCCGGTCACGAACGTCGGAGGCGCCGGGGGGACCGTCGGCCTCGCGCAGCTCGCCAACGAGAAGGACCCGGCGACGCTCATGGTGATGGGACTGGTCATGGTCGGAGCGGTCGAGACCAACGCGTCCGCGGTCCGCATCGAGGACATGACGCCGATCGCCCGCCTCACCGACGAGCCGCTCGTGGTGGTCGTGCCCGCGGAGTCGGAGTACGACACGCTCGAGGACCTGGTGGAGGACGTCGTCGACCGCGGACAGGCCGTGACCATCACCGGCGGTTCGGCGGGCGGGGCCGACCACATCCTGGCCGGGCTCCTGCTGGAGGAGGCGGGCCTGGACGGCGGGGAGATCGCGGAGAAGCTCAACTACACGCCCAACTCCGGTGGCGGCGAGGCGACGTCGCTGATCCTCGGCGGCAAGGTCGCCGCGGGCATCTCGGGCGTCGGCGAGTTCCTGCAGCACATCGAGGCGGGGACGATGAAGGCGCTCGCGGTGTCGTCCGACGAGCCCGTCGCGCAGCTGCCCGACGTCGACACCATCACCGACGCGGGCTACGACGTGGTGCTCACCAACTGGCGCGGCGTGATCGCCCCGGGGGGCATCGACGACGCCGAGCGCGCGGAGCTGGAGCGCATCGTGACCGCGCTGGAGGAGTCGGACGCCTGGAAGGACGAGCTGGAGACCCGCGGGTGGGCCGACGCGTTCCTCACCGGTGCGGAGTTCGACGAGTTCCTCACCGGCAACATCGGTGAGGTCACCACGACGCTGCAGAACATCGGGCTGGTCGGCTGACATGTCGACCGGGTCTCCCGGACCCTCGGGCCTGCAGACCGGCACACGCCGGTCCGTGGGCTCGCTCGGGTCTCTGCCGCGGGGCGAGCTCGTCTTCGCCCTCCTCATGGTCGCGCTCGGTGTGTTCGCCCTCGTCGGCGTGTTCTCCATCCACGTCCCTGCCGGGGCCCAGGTGGGTCCGACCGTGTTCCCCCTGTTCGTGTCGGTGCTGCTGCTCGGGTCGGCGGTGGCCGTGGTCGTGAGCATCCTCCGCGGTCACCGCGGCGTCCCGGAGGACGGCGAGGACATCGACCAGGCGCTCCCGACGGACTGGCTCGCGCTCGTGAAGATCGTGGCGCTCGTGGTGGCGCACCTGCTGCTGATCGAGCCGCTCGGGTGGGCGCCCGCCGCGGCGCTGCTGTTCGGCGGTGTCGCCTGGGCGCTCGGAGCACGCCGATGGTGGGTGGCCCTGCTGGTCGGTGCGGCCATCGCGCTCGTGGTGCAGATCGTGTTCGGCGGACTGCTCGGGCTGTCGCTCCCGTGGGGGCCGGCGCTCGGCTGGCTGGGGAGGATGCTCTGATGGACAGCTGGACCCTGCTCCTGGAGGGCTTCGCGACCGCGCTGCAGCCCCAGTACCTCGTGTTCGCGTTCTTCGGCGTGCTGATCGGCACGGCAGTGGGCGTGCTCCCGGGTATCGGCCCCGCCATGACGGTGGCCCTCCTCCTGCCGCTCACCTACACGCTGGAGCCGGCCGCGGCCCTGATCACCTTCGCCGGCATCTACTACGGCGGCATGTACGGCGGATCGACCACGAGCATCCTCCTCAACACTCCCGGGGAGTCCGCCTCGATCGTCACCGCGATCGAGGGCAACAGGATGGCCAAGCTCGGCCGGGGCGCCGCGGCCCTCGCGACCGCGGCGATCGGCTCGTTCGTCGCCGGCACGCTCGCGACGATCGGCCTCACGCTGCTGGCGCCGGTGCTGGCGCAGTTCGCCGTGAACCTCGGACCGGCGGACTACGTGGCGCTGATCGTCGTCGCGTTCGTCACGGTCGGCGCGCTCATGGGCTCCTCGGTGCCGCGGGGCCTGCTGTCGCTCGGCGTCGGGCTGTTCCTCGGGCTGGTCGGCACCGACTGGCTGTCCGGGCAGCAGCGCTACACGCTCGGCCTGCTGCCGCTCGCGGACGGCATCGACGTGGTGCTGGTGGCGGTGGGCCTGTTCGCCGTGGGGGAGACGCTCTACGTCGCCGCCCGTCTGCGCCACGGCGCGGTCGACGTGATCCCGGTGGCGCGCGGGTGGCGGAGCTGGATGACGAAGGACGACTGGCGGCGGTCGTGGAAGCCGTGGCTGCGCGGCACCGCCATCGGGTTCCCGATCGGGACGATCCCGGCGGGCGGTGCCGATGTCGCGACCTTCCTGTCGTACGCGACGGAGCGGAAGCTCTCCCGCCGCAAGGACGAGTTCGGGCGTGGCGCCATCGAGGGGGTGGCCGGGCCGGAGTCGGCGAACAACGCGGCGGCGGCCGGAGTGCTCGTGCCGCTGCTGACGCTCGGCCTGCCGACCACCGCGACCGCGGCGATCATCCTGACCGCGTTCCAGACGTACGGCCTGCAGCCGGGCCCGCTGCTGTTCACGGGACAGTCCGACCTGGTGTGGGCGCTGGTGGCGAGCCTGTACATCGGCAACGTCATCCTGCTCGTGCTCAACCTGCCGCTCGTGGGCATGTGGGTGAAGCTGCTGCAGATCCCTCGGCCGTACCTCTACGCGGGCATCCTGCTGTTCGCCGCGTTCGGTGCCTATGCGCTGAACTTCGCGGTCGTCGACATCCTGATCCTGCTCATCATCGGTGTGCTGGGGTACTTCCTCCGCCGGTACGGGTTCCCGGTGGCACCGCTCGTGGTGGGCATGATCCTCGGGCCGATGGGCGAGGAGCAGCTGCGTCGCGCACTTCAGTTGAGCCAGGGCGACCTGACGACGCTCGTCGCGCAGCCGTTCGCGGCCGTCGCCTACGCCGTGCTCGCGCTGCTGATCGCGGGCGGGCTGTGGCTGCGGCGTCGGCAGCGGCGGTACGAGCAGGCGCTCACGGCGTCGATCGCGGTGCCGGTGAAGGCCGACTCCGAGGTGTGAGAGCCGCGGGTTCGAGCAGGGGAGGGGCCGGGAGTAGGCTGGTCCGGTGACTGACGCGCAGGCCCTGAGACGCGGGCCTCGCGCCTACACGGCATTCATCGGCATCGGCCTGCTCGCCGGTCTCCTCTCCGGCCTGTTCGGCGTCGGCGGCGGCACGGTCATCGTCCCGCTCCTGGTGCTCCTGCTGCACTTCGACCAGCGGCTCGCGGCCGGCACCTCGCTGGCCGCGATCGTGCCGACCGCCAGCGTCGGTGTCATCTCGTACGCCACCACCGGATCGGTGGCATGGATCCCGGCCCTGATCCTCGCCGCGGGCGCCGTGGTGGGCGCGCAGATCGGCACGCGCCTGCTCCCGCGCATCTCGCAGACCGCGCTGCGCTGGGGCTTCGTGGGCTTCCTGGTCGTGGTGATCGTGAGCCTGTTCCTGGTGATCCCCTCGCGGGACGCCGTGTTCGAGCTGACCTGGCTCACCGGTATCGCCCTGGTCGGCGTCGGCGTGGGCACCGGCATCCTCGCCGGACTCATCGGCGTCGGCGGCGGTGTGATCGTGGTGCCGGTGCTCATGCTCGCGTTCGGCACCAGCGACCTGGTCGCCAAGGGCACGTCGCTGCTGATGATGATCCCGACCGCGATCTCCGGCACCGTCGGCAACCTCCGCAACCGGAACGTCGACCTGCTCGCCGCCGCGCTCATCGGTGTCTCGGCGTGCACGACGACCGCGCTCGGCGCGTGGCTCGCGACGATCGTCAACCCCTCCGTGGGCAACATCCTGTTCGCCGCGTACCTCGTGGTGATCGCGGTGCAGATGGCGATCAAGGCCGTCCGCGGCCGTCGTCGCGCCTGATTCCGCGCTTTCCGCTCGCCGGCTCCTGACCCGCGCCGACAGGGTCCTTCGTCGCCGGGAGGTTTTCTGCGACCCCTTTTTCCGCAGACCTCTTTACAAGCCGACCGGTCTCTCGCTAACGTCAGTCATCACATGACGTCATATAACAAGTCATGATGTTTGCTACCGGTCATCAGAAGGGACCATCTTGTCTGCCACCGCTCTGTTCGTCGACTCCGCCGCCATCGAGAACCAGCTCGCTGCGGCTCGCCAGGCGATCGCGACCCGGGACACCATCTCGCGCGTCGTGCTCACCGCCTGCGGCGGCTCCTACGCCGTCATGCAGCCCATCGAGTACCTCTTCGGAACGAAGGCCGTCCGGCTCGAGGCGACCGCCCTGAACGCCGCCGAGTTCACCTCGCGCGCCTCGTCCCGCGTCGACGCGGACACCCTCGTCCTCCTCTGCTCGCACTCGGGCACCACCCCGGAGACGGTCGAAGCCGCCCGTCACGCCCGCGAGCGCGGCGCCCTCACCGTCGCCTTCACGTTCGACCCCGCCTCCCCGTTGGCCGAGGCCGCGGAGCATGTCGTGGCCTACCAGCACGGCGAGGGCAAGAGCGAGGCCCACGTCGGGCCGGCGCTCCTCCTGCGCCTCGCCGCCGGCATCCTCGACGACCGCGAGCAGGCGGGTATCGCGACCGCCGTCGACGACGCCGTGGCCCAGTTGCCCTCGCTCGTTCCCGCAGCCCGCGAGGCGCACGCCGCCGCCGCCGATGCCTGGGGCTACGCCTCCCGCCGCGAGCCGCTGATCTACACCATGGCCGCGGGATCTAACTTCGGCTCGGCCTACTCCTTCGCCATCTGCCTGCTGCAGGAGATGCAGTGGGTGCACTCCGCCGCGATCCACGCCGGCGAGTACTTCCACGGCCCGTTCGAGATCACCGAGGAGGACGTGCCCTTCATCGCGCTGCTCGGCCTCGACGAGACCCGCGCCGTGGAGCAGCGCGCCGTCGACTTCGTCACGAAGCACTCGAAGCGGGTGCTGGTGCTCGACGCGCAGGAGTTCGGCCTGGACGTCGTCGCCCCCGAGGTCCGTGGCGTCTTCGCCCACCTGCTCTTCAACATCGTGCTGCGCGCCTACGCGGACGCGCTCGCCGACCACCGTGGTCACCCCCTCAGCGTGCGCCGCTACATGTGGCGCATGGAGTACTAGGAACGAAAGGATCGCAATGATGCGAACGTCAACCCGGATCGGCGTGGCGGCTGCGGCCGCCGTCGCCCTCGTCGTCCCCCTGGCCTCGTGCGCCGGAGGCGAGAGCGAGGCCGCGGACGGCCAGGTGGAGATCAGCTTCTTCCACCGCTGGCCGAACGAGCCGAAGAACTCGTACTACAGCGACATGGTGGCGGAGTTCGAGAAGGAGAACCCCGACATCACCGTCTCCGTCGAGAGCGTGCTCAACGACGCCTACAAGGACAAGGTCAAGGTCGTCGCCGGCTCCGCGAACGCCCCGGACGTGCTCTTCACGTGGAGCGGATCGCGGCCTGGTCGTCGCACCGCAGGTGAGCCTGATCCCGCTGTACCGGCTGCTGGACGCGATGGGCCTGCTGAACACCTCCTGGGCGATGATCCTGCCCTACGTGGCGTTCCGGCTGCCGATGGCGATCCTCCTCATCCGGTCGGTGTTCCTCGGGATCCCGCGCGAGCTGGAGGACGCCGCGACCATCGACGGCTGCCGCTCGTTCGGCGTCTTCCGCCACGTCTACCTCCCGCTGAGCGCCTCGGTGCTCACCACGGCCGCCGTGCTGACCGGCTACTTCGCCTGGAACGAGTTCCTCTTCGCGATCGTCTACATCGACGCCGATGCGCTGCGCACCATTCCCGCCGGACTGATGTCGTTCCGGGACTCGCTGTCGACCGAATGGGGGGTGCTGCTGGCAGGATTGACGATCGCCGCCCTCCCGATCGTGGTGGTGTTCCTCGCACTGCAGCGCTACTTCGTGGCGGGCGTCGCGGCGGGGAGCGTGAAGGGATGACCATGGACGTGGATGACCTCCGCACCGCGCTCGCCGCGGTGCCCCCGCCCTCGCTCGTCGGCGTGGGTGACAACGTTCTCGACTGCTACCTGCACGAGGACCTCGCCTATCCCGGGGGCAACGCCCTGAACGTCGCCGCCTACAGCCGGCTGTTCTTCGGGGGAAGTGCCGCGTTCATGGGCATCATGGGCGACGACCGGTTCGCCGACCACGTGCGCGGCGTGCTCGACGAGATCGGCGTCGACGCCGCCCGGGTCCGTCGTGTGCACGGCGCCAACGGGATGGCGTTCGTCGCCCTCGACGACGACGGCGACCGGCGCTTCGTGGCCTCCAACCGCGGCGGGGTGCAATCCGAGCTGCGGCTGCGGCTGAGCGAGGTCGACCACGAGTATCTCGCCCGCTTCGCCCGCGTGCACACGTCGGTGTACTCGTCGCTGGAGCCCGAGCTGCCCGCCATCGCCGAGCGCGGGACGCGGGTGTCGTTCGACTACTCCGACGACGCGTCACCCGAGGTGATCCGCAGCACGGCACCGCACGTCGACGTCGGCTTCTTCTCCGGGGGCGGACTCTCCGATGCCGAGGTCGAGGAACTGGGCCGCTACGCCGTGCGCTGCGGCATCGGGTCGGCCGTGGTCACCCTGGGCGCCCGCGGATCCCTCGCCTTCGACGCGCAGTCCGTGCATCGCACCGGCATCCGCCCGGTCACCGCGGTCGACGCCCTCGGCGCGGGCGACGCGTTCCTCACCGGGTTCCTCGCGGCGCGGGCGGCCGGCGCCGACCTCGGCGACTGCCTCGACGTCGCCGCGACGAGCGGGGCGCTCGCCTGCACCCTGCGCGGTGCCTTCGGATACCCTGTGCATGCCGGGGACGACGCGCGAGCGCAGATGCTGCGCCACTATCCGGCGCCGGAGAGGAGGGCTTCGACGTGACTCAGCTGTCGCCGGGGGTGGGATCGACGCCGCTGCACGAGCAGGTCCGCGGGCTGCTCCTGCGCGAGATCGACGCGGGCACCTACGGCGAAGGGGAGCGGTTGCCGTCCGAGCCGGAGCTGTGCGAACGCTTCGGCGTCAGTCGCATCACGGTGCGTCGCGCGGTCGCCGATCTGGAGAGCCTCGGCATCGTGCGACGGCAGCAGGGCCGCGGCACGTTCGTGGCGCCGCGCCGCGAAGTGATCGGAGCCATGACGCTGGGCGGATTCGCCGACACGGTCGTCGCCGACGGCGTCAAGTCCCGTCGCATCATGCGCGCCGAGACCGTCCCCGCCGACGAGAAGCGCGCGCGCCGTCTCGGCGTGCAGGTGGGTGACCCGGTGTTCCGTCTCGTGCGCGTCTTCGCCCTCGACGACATCCCGCTGTCCATCGACGACAGCCGGTACTCCCTCACCCGCTTCCCCGAATTCGACCGGCACATCCGCGACGACACCTCCACCTACCAGGTGCTCCGCGACGTCTACGGCGTGGAGTTCTCGGAGATGTACCGCGAGATCGACGTGGGGTTCACGAACGCGCAGACAGCGGAGTGGCTCGCGCGCCCCGAGCACGATCCGCTCATCGTCATCCGCAAGCGTGCTCTCGACCGCTCCGGCGAGATCGTGCACACCTCCCGGGTGAAGGTCGTCCCCAGCCGGATGACGTTGAACATGGTGGCGCGATCGAAGGACTGACGGTCGCGAGGGCGTCCGGTGTCCACCCCCTCGGTAGGATCGAGGGGTGGCAGTCAACCAAGATCTGATCGGCCGGGAGTTCCCGCCGACCGCCCCCTATCTGGTCGGCAGGGAGAAGGTGCGCGAGTTCGCGCGCGCCGTCTTCGCCGACGCCCCGCAGCACACCGACGTCGAGGCGGCCCGCGCAGCCGGCTACGCCGACGTGGTCGCCCCGCCGACCTTCGCGATGGTGATCCAGGACCTCACGCTCCAGCAGCTGCTGGGCGACGAGAACGCCGGGATCGAGCTGTCGCGCACGGTCCACGCGGAGCAGCGGTTCCGCTACTCGCGGCCGATCGTGGCGGGCGACGAGCTCACCGCACAGCTGCGGGTCACCGGCATCCGCATGATGGGCGGCAACGCCATGATCACGAGCGAGACCGAGATCGTCGACGACGAGGGTGCGCACGTGGTCACCGCCACCACCGTGCTGCTCGTCGGCGCGGAAGAGGGAGAGGACGCCTGATGGGCTTCACCGTCGGAGACGTGGTCGCCGAGCGCACCGTGCACCTCAGCCGCGAGTCCCTGGTGCGCTACGCCGGTGCCTCCGGAGACTTCAACCCCATCCACTACCGCGACGATGTGGCCGCATCGGTCGGGCTCCCCGGCGTGCTCGCGCACGGCATGCTCACGATGGGCATCGCCTCGTCGGTGGTCGTGGCCGCGCTCGACCCCGCCACCCGCATCGTCGACTACGGCGTGCGCTTCACCAAGCCCGTCGTGGTCGACCCGGTGGACGGTGCCGACATCCATGTGGCGGCGACGGTCGGCGCGGTCGACGACGACACCGCGCGGATCGACCTGAAGGTCACGTTCGACGACACGAGCGTGCTCGTCAAGGCGCAGCTGCGCGTCGCCGTCCGATGAGAGAGGTCGAACCCCTGCGGCTGGCCGAGCTCACGACGCTGCGCACCGGCGGCGCCCCCGAGCGCATGTTCGACGCCACCACGACCGAGGGTCTCGTCGAGGCGCTCCGCGAGACCTGGGAGCGGGGCGACCCGTGGCTGGTGCTGGGCGGCGGCTCCAACCTCTTCGTGGGGGACGAGCCGTTCGACGGCACCGTCATCCGCGTCCGCACGACCGGGATCGAGGAGCTCCCCTCGCCGCATGCGGGTCGTATCCGGCTGCGCGTGCAGGCGGGCCACGGCTGGGACGACCTCGTCGCCTACGCGGTCGAGCACGGCTACGCGGGCCTGGAGGCCATGAGCGGCATCCCGGGGACCGTCGGCGCGTCTCCCGTGCAGAACATCGGCGCCTACGGCCAGGAGATCCAGGAGACGCTGGTCGAGGTCGAGCTGATCGACGAGTCCACGGGTGAGATCTCGACCGTGCCCGCGGCGGAGCTCGGGCTGGGCTTCCGCACCTCGGTGCTCAAGCATCACCACGGCAGCGAGCCGCAGCGCCGCGCCGTGATCCTGTCGGTGACGGTCGACCTGCTGGTCGCGGGGGAGCGGGTGGTGCGCGGTGAGCAGCTGCGTCGCGCGCTCGGGCTGACCGACGACGCGCCGGTGCCGCTGACCTGGGTGCGGGAGCGCATCCTGGCGACCCGCGGGTCGAAGGGCATGCTGCTCGACGAGCACGACCCCGACACGCACGGCGTCGGCTCCTTCTTCCAGAACGCGATCGTGACGGCTGCGCAGGCGCGCACGCTGCCCCCGGAGTGCCCGCGCTGGCCGGTGGCCCCCGACCTCGACGCCGTGACGGTCATCCCGCTCGCGTCGTACGACGGGTACGTGCCGCCGACCAGGGCCGAGGCGCCCGACGTGAAGGTGAGCGCGGCCTGGCTGATCGAACAGGCGGGTATCCGCAAGGGCTTCAAGCTCCCGCGGTCGCGCGCCTCGGTCTCCACCAAGCACGCCCTCGCCCTCACCAACCGCGGTGGGGCGACCGCGGCGGAGGTCGCGGAGCTGGCGCGGTTCATCCAGAGCCGCGTGCACGCCGAGTTCGGGCTGGTGCTGCAGCCGGAGCCCGTGCTGCTCGGCGTCGACCTCTGAGCCCGGCTGACCCCGTCACACACTCGGCTTCCACCCCGAGGACTGACCCGCCCGCAGCACCGGGACAGACGAGACCCGCCCGGCCGGGAGCGGCGGGGCGGGTCTCGGGGTGTCGGTCAGGAGAACAGTCGCTGCAGGCGCTGCACGCCCTCGAGGAGCTGCTCGTCGCCGAGCGCGTACGACATGCGGATGTAGCCGGACGGGCCGAACGCCTCGCCGGGCACCACGGCGACCTCGGCCTGGTCGAGGATGAGGTCGGCGAGCTCCAGCGACGTGGTCGGGGTCACCCCGCCCCACGTGCGACCGAGCAGGCCCTGCACATCGGGGTACACGTAGAACGCGCCGAGCGGGTTGGGCACCACGAGGCCGTCGATCTTCGACAGCTCCGACACGATGAGGCGTCGACGCCGGTCGAACGCCTCGCGGAACTGCTCGGCCTCGGTCTGCGGGCCGTTGAGCGCCGCGATCGCCGCCTTCTGCGCCACGTTGTTCACGTTGCTGGTGAGGTGCGACTGCAGGTTGCCGGCGATCTTGATCGCGTCGGCCGGGCCCACCATCCAGCCGACCCGCCACCCGGTCATGGCGTACGTCTTGGCGACGCCGTTGACGAGGATCGTCTGGTTCGCGGCCGCGGGCACGGCCTCCACGATCGACGTGGCCTTCACGCCCTCGTAGGTGAGGTTCTGGTAGATCTCGTCGCTGATGATCCAGATGCCGTGCTCGACGGCCCACTCGCCGATGGCCTTCGTCTCCTCGGCCGTGTACACCGAGCCGGTGGGGTTCGACGGCGACACGAACACGAGCACGGTGGTGCGCTCGGTGCGCGCCGCCTCCAGCTGCTCGACCGTGACCTTGTACTCCTGGTCGGCGCCCGCGAACACCTCGACCGGCGTGCCGTCGGCGAGTCGGATGGCCTCGGGGTACGTGGTCCAGTACGGGGCGGGCAGCAGCACCTCGTCGCCCGGGTTCACGACGGCCTGGAAGGCCTGGTACACCGACTGCTTGCCGCCGTTGGTGACGATGACCTGGCTGGGCGACACCTCGAGTCCCGAGTCGCGGAGCGTCTTCGCGGCGATGGCCTCGCGCAGCGCGGGCAGTCCGGGGGCCGGGGTGTAGCGGTAGCTGGCCGGGTCGGCGAGGGCCTCGGCGGCGGCGTCGACGATGAACTGCGGCGTCGCGAAGTCGGGCTCGCCCGCCGCATACGAGATGACGGGCTTGCCCTCGGCCTTGAGGGCCTTCGCCTTGGCATCGACCTTGAGCGTCGCGGACTCGGCGATGGCGGACAGTTTGCGGGAGAGAGGAGCGCGTTCGGTCACGGTTACGAGCGTACTCGCGTCGCCACCGCGGTCGACATGTGGGGACCGGCCAAGATCCGCGGTTCTTTCGGGTCGGGAAGGTCAGTCCGCGAGGCCGTGGGCGCGGGCGACGGCCTCGAGCGTGATGCGTCCGCCCTGGACGTTGAGCCCCTTCGCCAGCGCCGCGTCCTCGGCGGCCGCGCGCTCCCAGCCCTTGCCCGCGATCGCGGACACGTAGGGCAGCGTGGCGTTGGTGAGGGAGCGGGTCGCCGTCGTGGGAACCGCTCCCGGCATGTTCGCGACGCAGTAGTAGATGGAGTCGTGCACCGCGAAGGTGGGGTCGTCGTGCGTGGTGGGCCGCGAGCCCTCGAAGCAGCCGCCCTGGTCGATCGCGATGTCGACCAGCACCGAGCCCTTCTTCATCCCCGCGACCATGTCGTCGGTCACGAGCTTCGGCGCGGCGGCCCCGGGGATCAGCACCGAGCCGATCACGAGGTCGGCCGTGGCGAGCTCCTCGGCGATGTCGTAGCGGCTCGACGCGCGGGTCTCGAGCGCGCCGCCGTACCGGTGCTCGAGCTCGCGCAGGCGCGGCAGGGAGATGTCGACCACCGTGACCTTCGAGCCGAGGCCGAGCGCGTTGGCTGCCGCGTGCTCTCCGGCCACGCCGCCGCCGATGACGACCGTCTTGGCGCGCGGTGTCCCGGCGATCCCGCCCAGCAGCATGCCGCGGCCGCCCTGCGACCGCAGCAGCGAGTACGAGCCCATGGTGACCGAGAGGCGTCCGGCGATCTCGCTCATGGGGACGAGGAGGGGAAGCGATCGGTCGGGCAGCTGCACCGTCTCGTACGCGACGGCCGTGGTCCCCGCGGCCACGAGGGCGTCGGTGAGCGGGCGGTCGGCGGCCAGGTGCAGGTAGGTGAACAGGGTGAGATCGTCGCGCAGGAAGCCGTACTCCGCGGCGACGGGTTCCTTGACCTTGATGAGCAGGTCGGCCTCGCCCCAGGCCTCTTCGGCGGAGTCGACGATCTCGGCGCCCGCCGCGCGGTAGTCGTCGTCGGCGATGCTGGAGCCGATGCCGGCCCCCGACTGCACGAGCACGCGGTGGCCCTCGTGCACCAGGCGATCCGCGCCCGCGGGAGTGAGGGCGACGCGGTTCTCGTTGTTCTTGATCTCGGTCGGGACGCCGATCTTCATCGATCCTCCTGGTCTCGGGGTGCGTAGGCGCAGACCAGAATCGCAGAAACGTCGAGGAAGGGACAGATTTGATGAAGGCAATTCGGTCATCGCGAGAATCCTGAATAATGCTTCGTATGGCCACCACGTCTTCCGCCCCCGAGCCGAACAGCGTTCGGGCACCGGCGCTCGACCAGACCGATGCCCGCATCGTGCAGCTGCTCACCGTCGACGGCCGCATGACCAACGCCGAGCTCGCGGCGCGCCTCGGCGTCGCGCCCTCCACCGCGCACGCCCGGTTGCGCGCCCTCGTCGACCGCGGCGTGATCACCGGCTTCCACGCCAGCGTCGACGAGCGGCAGCTGGGCGCGGGACTCCAGGCGATCATCGGCGTGAGCCTGCGCCCGAGCGCCCGGCGCGAGAGCATCGTGGAGTTCGCCGACCGGGTGCGCGCCCTGCCGCAGGTGATCCAGGTGTTCTTCCTGGGCGGCGACGACGACTTCCTGCTGCACATCGCGGTCGCGGACTCGTCGGAGATGCGCGAGTTCGTCCTGGAGCACCTGTCGGCGCAGAGCAGCGTCGCCTCGACCCGCACGAGCATCGTGTTCGACTACCACCGCAACTCCGTGGCCGCGCCGTTCTACTGAGCGGGGGTCAGGAGCGCACGGAGCGGAGGACCAGGGCGAGCCGTGCTGCGGCCTCCTCCACCAGTGCGTCGTCGAGGTTGCCGTAGCCCAGCACGAGTGCCTCGAACGGTGAGACGGTGACGGCGTACCGCTGCAGCGGCGTGAGCGCGATGCCGAGGCCCGCCGCCGCCGACACGACCTCTGCCGCCGTGCACCCCGGGGGGAGCCGCAGCACGAGGTGCATCCCCGCGGCGATCCCGGAGACCTCGAGGCCCGGCAGCTCCCGGTCGAGCGCGTCGAGCAGGCGCTGCCGTCGACGGCGGAACCGCGAGCGCGAGGATCGCAGATGCCGCTCGAAGTCGCCGCGCGTGAGGAAGTGCGCGAGGGCCGCCTGGTCGACGAGCGACGGGGGCCCTGCGGCGGGGGCGGGGGCGAGGTCGGACGGCAGGAGCATCCACCCGACGCCGAGGGCCGGGGAGACCGACTTCGACAGCGACCCGATCAGGGCGACCCGATCAGGAGCGAGGCGCTGCAGGGCGGGGACGGGGCGCCGGTCGTAGCGGAACTCCGCGTCGTAGTCGTCTTCGATCAGCAGCGCATCGGCGGCGCGGGCCCAGCGCACCAGGCGCTCGCGCCGCGTGGGTCACGATGTGCACGTCGATGTCGCCCGAA